>DMZT01000162.1 GCA_003484865.1 Stenotrophomonas sp. | reverse complement strand
GGGCGCCCGCGCGCGCTGGCGGCCGTGGTGGATGCGATGGGCGGGCCGTACAACCGTGGGCGGGTGACCGACCGCAGCGGCGATGCGCTGTTGCAGGCGCTGCTGGCCGACGTGATGCCGCACGTGCATGCCGGCCGCCATCTGTTGCCGCTGGTGCGCGGTGGCGCCCAGGTGCGGCGCTACGTGCTGGTCGGCGGGCCGGCCGGCTTCAAGCCGTGGGCCGGGCACGGTGAGTCCTCCATCACCATGTCCGCCACGCGCATGTACGCGCAGGTGCTGCACCAGGAAGCCCAGGCACTGGGCGTGCGCGCGCAGATGCTGGAAGTGTGCGATCCGGTGTGCACCCCGGCCAATGCGGCCAAAGCCTGCATCGAATGGCCGAGCGCGCTGCTCGTCGGCCGTCGTGTGGTCTCGCTGCTCGACAACTGCACCGACAACCGCGCCATCGTGCGCTGCGATGCACGCGATGCCGAACTGCCGCGTGGGCTGCTGCACCTGGACCGCCCCCCGCCGATGTCGCGCGACACGGTCGGCACGGCTTGACCTCTACCAAGGTTCAGGTCCCAGGCTACGCCCCCCACGTCGCCCCACGTTTTCGATTCTGTATCACCACCCCTACGTACGGATGCATGACATGACTTCCAACTCCTCCCCGCATCGTTTCACCCGACGGCTGACCATGGCCGGCGTTTCCATCCTCGCCGCCGCGGTGTTGACCGCCTGCAGTGGCAGCCACGCTGAAGAAGCCGGCATGCCGCCGCCGCCCTCGGTCAGTGCCGCCCCGGTACTGGTCAAGCAGGTCAGCCAGTGGGACGACTTCAGTGGCCGCGTCGAAGCGGTCGAAAGCGTTGAACTGCGCCCGCGCGTCTCCGGCTACATCGACAAGGTCAACTATGTCGAAGGCCAGGAGGTCAAGAAGGGCGATGTGCTGTTCACCATCGACGCGCGCAGCTACCGCGCCGAGCTGGATCGCGCCACCGCCGAGCTCAACCGCGCGCGCACCCAGGCCCAGGTGAGCCGCAGCGAAGCCGACCGTGCCCGGCGCCTGTCCGACCAGCAGGCCATCTCCACCGAGACCTGGGAACAGCGCCGTGCGGTGTCCGAGCAGGCCCTGGCGCAGGTGCAGGCCGCTCAGGCTGCCGTCGATGCGGCGCGCTTGAACATGGAGTTCACCCAGGTGCGCGCGCCGATCAACGGCCGCGCCGGTCGCGCGATGGTGACCGCAGGCAACCTCGTCACCGCCGGCGACAGCGCCAGCGTGCTGACCACGGTGGTCTCGCTGGACAAGGTGCATGTGTACTTCGATGCCGATGAAGGCACCTTCCTGCGTTACGCCCAGATGGCGCGCAAGGGTGAACGCCCGAGCGAACGCGACAGCGAACTGCCGGTGAAGGTCGGCCTGTCCGGCGAGACCGGCTACCCGCATGAAGGCAAGGTCGACTTCCTGGACAACCAGGTGACCCGCAGCACCGGCACCATCCGGGTCCGCGCGCTGCTGGACAACGCCGACCGCGCCTTCACCCCGGGCCTGTTCGCCCGCGTGCAGCTGCTGGGCAGCGGCCAGTTCCAGGCCATGCTGATCGATGACAAGGCCGTGCTGACCGACCAGGACCGCAAGTTCGTCTACGTGGTCGACAAGGACAACAAGGCACAGCGCCGCGATATTGAACTCGGCCGCACCGCCGACGGCCTGCGCATCGTCGAGCAGGGCCTGAAGGCCGGAGACCGCGTGATCATCGACGGCGTGCAGAAAGTCTTCATGCCCGGCATGCCGGTCCAGGCCAAGGCCGTCGCGATGCAGCCGGCTGCCGCACCGGTAGCCGCGCCGGCTGTTGCAAAGAATTGAAGGGCAGCCGACTGACCGTCGGTTCTACATAGCAGCCGACCAACGGTCGGCTCTACCGTGACTGCCATCGCCCCGTGCAGGGGAACCCGCCACCGCTGTCGCCTGCGACAGCGGCCGGGGTCGTGCACGCCGGCGCTGGTGAAACCCCAGGAATCCACCCATGGACTTTTCCCGTTTTTTCATTGACAGGCCGATCTTCGCGGCGGTGCTGTCGATCGTGATCTTCGCCGCTGGACTGATCGCGATCCCGATGCTGCCGATCAGCGAGTACCCCGAAGTGGTGCCGCCCTCGGTGGTGGTGCGCACGGTGTACCCGGGCGCCAACCCCAAAGTGATCGCTGAAACGGTGGCCACGCCACTGGAAGAAGCGATCAACGGCGTCGAGGACATGATGTACATCAAGTCCGTCGCCGGCTCGGACGGCGTGCTGCAGATGACGGTGACCTTCCGCCCGGGTACCGATCCGGACGAAGCCGCGGTCAAGGTGCAGAACCGCGTCGCCCAGGCGCAGGCGCGCCTGCCCGAGGACGTGCGCCGCCAGGGTGTCTCCACCCAGAAGCAGTCGCCGACCTTCCTGATGGTGGTCCACCTGACCTCGCCGGACGGCAAGTACGACTCGCTGTACCTGCGCAACTACGCCCGCCTGCACGTCAAGGATGCCTTGGCACGCCTGCAGGGCGTCGGTGATGCGCAGATGTTCGGCGGCGGTGACTACGCCATGCGTGCGTGGCTGGACCCGGACAAGATCGCCGCGCGCGGCCTGACCGCCAGCGACGTGGTGCGTGCGATGCGCGAGCAGAACGTGCAGGTCTCGGCCGGCCAGCTCGGCGCCGAGCCGATGCCGAGCAGCGACTTCCTGACCCTGATCAACGCCCAGGGTCGCCTGCGCAGCGAGCAGGAATTCCGCGACATCGTGCTCAAGGCCGGTGACGACGGTGAAGTGGTCCGCCTGTCCGATGTCGCCCGCCTGGAACTGGGTGCCGGTGACTACACGCTGCGCTCGCAGCTGGACGGCAAGAACGCGGTCGGTATCGGTATCTTCCAGGCCCCGGGTGCGAATGCGCTGGAGATCCGTGACTCGGTCATCCACACCATGGATGAGCTGACCAAGCAGTTCCCGGCCGGCGTGAAGTACGAAGCGGTGTACGACACCACCATCTTCGTGCGTGACTCGGTCAAGGCCGTGGTCTCCACGCTGCTGGAAGCCATCGCGCTGGTGGTGCTGGTGGTGATCCTGTTCCTGCAGACCTGGCGCGCCTCGATCATTCCGTTGATCGCCGTGCCGGTGTCCATCGTGGGTACGTTCGCGGCGCTGTACGTGCTGGGTTTCTCGATCAACACCTTGACCCTGTTCGGGCTGGTGCTGGCGATCGGCATCGTGGTCGATGACGCGATCGTGGTGGTGGAGAACGTCGAGCGCAACATTGAAGAAGGCCTGACCCCGCTTGCCGCGGCACACCAGGCGATGCGTGAAGTGTCCGGGCCGATCGTGGCGATCGCGCTGGTGCTGTGTGCCGTGTTCGTGCCGATGGCGTTCCTGTCGGGCGTGACCGGTGCGTTCTACAAGCAGTTCGCCGTCACCATCGCGATCTCGACCGTGATCTCGGCGATCAACTCGCTGACCCTGTCGCCGGCCCTGGCCGCACGTCTGCTCAAGCCGCACGGTGCACCCAAGGATGGCCTGACCCGTCTGATCGATCGTCTGTTCGGCTGGATCTTCCGTCCGTTCAACCGCTTCTTCAAGACCAGCTCGGAGAAGTACCACGGTTCGGTCGGCCGCCTGCTGGGCCGCCGCGGCCTGGTATTCGTGGTCTATGCCGGCCTGCTGCTTGCCACCGGTCTGATGTTCAAGGCGGTGCCGGCCGGCTTCATCCCGACCCAGGACAAGCTGTACCTGATCGCCGGTGTGAAGCTGCCGGAAGGCTCCTCGATCGCACGTACCGACGCCATGCTGGCCAAGGTCGCCGAGATCGCGCGCAACACCGATGGCGTGGCGCACACGATCCAGTTCCCGGGTCTGAACGCGCTGCAGTTCACCAACACGCCCAACACCGGTGTGGCGTTTGTTCCGCTCAAGCCGTTCAGTGAGCGCAAGGGCCGCACCGCCGCGCAGATCAATGCCGAGATCAACGCCAAGATCGCCGGGCTGCAGGAGGGCTTCGCGTTCTCCATGATGCCGCCGCCGATCCTCGGCCTGGGCAACGGCAACGGCTACCAGATGTTCATCCAGGATCGTGGCAACCTCGGTTACGGCGCACTGCAGACCGCGGTGAGCACGATGCAGGGTGCCGTCGCGCAGACCCCGGGCATGGCGTTCCCGATCACCAGCTACCAGGCCAACGTGCCGCAGCTGGATGCCGAAGTGGACCGCGTCAAGGCCAAGGCCCAGGGCGTGGAACTGACCGAGTTGTTCGACACCCTGCAGACCTACCTGGGCTCGTCGTATGTAAATGACTTCAACCAGTTCGGTCGTACCTGGCAGGTGATTGCCCAGGCCGACGGCCAGTTCCGTGACAGCGTGGAAGACATCGGTCGCCTGCGCACCCGCAACAACCGTGGCGAGATGGTGCCGATCGGCTCGATGGTCACCGTGAAGGAAACCTACGGTCCGGACCCGGTGCTGCGCTTCAACGGCTACCCGGCGGCCGATCTGGCCGGCGAAGCCGATCCGCGCATGCTGTCCTCGGCCGAGGCCATGGCCAAGCTGACCGAGATTGCCGGGCAGGTGCTGCCGGTGGGCATGCAGACCGAGTGGACCGACCTGAGCTACCAGCAGGCCACCCAGGGCAAGGCCGCCTTCATCGTGTTCCCGGTGGCGATCCTGCTGGCGTTCCTGGTGCTGGCCGCGCTGTATGAAAGCTGGTCGCTGCCGCTGGCGGTGATCCTGATTGTCCCCATGACCCTGCTGTCTGCGTTGTTCGGCGTATGGATGACGGGCGGTGACAACAACGTGTTCGTGCAGGTCGGCCTGGTGGTGCTGATGGGCCTGGCATGCAAGAACGCCATCCTGATCGTCGAGTTTGCCCGCGAACTTGAAATGGGCGGCAAGGGCATCGTGGAGGCTGCACTGGAAGCATGCCGCCTGCGTCTGCGCCCGATCGTGATGACCTCCATCGCGTTCATCGCCGGCACCATCCCGCTGGTGATCTCGCATGGCGCCGGTGCGGAAGTCCGCTCGGTGACCGGTATCACGGTGTTCGCCGGCATGCTGGGCGTCACCCTGTTCGGCCTGTTCCTGACCCCGGTGTTCTACGTGGCCCTGCGCAAGTTCGTCAGCCGTAATGGTGGCGGGCAGCTGGTGACCCACGGCGAACCGACCATCCACCACTGATTCCTTCCCCCGCGAGGTTTTTCCTATGAATACCGCTACCCAAAAGATCGCCCTGGTCACCGGTGCCACCCGCGGCATCGGCCTGGAAACCGTCCGTCAGCTGGCCCAGGCCGGCGTGCATACGCTGCTGGCCGGGCGCAAGCGCGACGTCGCCGTGGCCGAGGCACTGAAGCTGCAGGCCGAGGGCCTGCCGGTGGAGGCGATCCAGCTGGACGTCGGTGATGCCGCCAGCATCGCCGCCGCCGTGCAGGCCGTGACCGAGCGTCACGGCCGCCTGGACATCCTGGTCAACAACGCCGGCATCACCCGCGACAACCTGTTGCTGCGGATGAAGGAAGAAGACTGGCAGGCGATCCTGGACACCAACCTGACCAGCGTCTTCCGCACCTCCAAGGCCGTCATGCGCGGCATGATGAAGGCGCGCAAGGGCCGCATCATCAACATCGCCTCGGTGATCGGCGTGACCGGCAATGCCGGCCAGGCCAACTACGCCGCGGCCAAGGCCGGCATCATTGCCTTCTCCAAGTCGCTGGCCAAGGAAATCGGCTCGCGCGGGATCACCGTCAATGTGGTCGCGCCGGGCTTCATCGATACCGACATGACCAAGGCCCTGCCGGAAGAGCAGCGCACCGGCCTGGTCAAGTCGATCGCCCTGGAGCGGCTCGGCGAGCCGTCCGATATCGCCAACGCGGTGGCGTTCCTGGCCGGTCCTTCGGCCAGCTACATCACCGGCGAAACCCTCCATGTGAACGGCGGCATGTACATGCCGTAAGCATGTGGCGCAAGGATTGCGCCGCAAGTGGTTGATCCGTTTGATGTTTTGCTGCAATGCAAGGTGTCGCTGGTTTCCACTACACTATCCCACGGTCATCCCTCACCGGATGGCGTCATTTTTGAACCACTACTCCATCTGGAGCGATATCCAATGAGCACCATCGAAGAACGCGTCA
Source organism: Stenotrophomonas sp. (assembly GCA_003484865.1). Lineage (GTDB taxonomy): Bacteria > Pseudomonadota > Gammaproteobacteria > Xanthomonadales > Xanthomonadaceae > Stenotrophomonas. The sequence continues at coordinate 5,443 of DMZT01000162.1, read as the reverse complement.
AGAAAATCGTCGTCGAACAGCTTGGCGTCAAGGAAGAGGAAGTCACCAACAGCGCATCGTTCGTCGATGACCTGGGCGCTGACTCGCTGGACACCGTTGAACTGGTGATGGCGCTGGAAGAAGAGTTCGAGTGCGAAATCCCGGACGAAGAAGCCGAAAAGATCAGCACCGTGCAGGCTGCGATCGACTACATCAACGCCCACGTCAAGGCTTGATGTCAGGCGGCTCGCGCGCGGCCGTGGCGATCGCTGCGACCGCGTGCGGCAAACCCATGGGGCCGCGCTTGCGGCCCTGTGCTTTTGAGCGTTTTACCGCGTGATACCCGCAACACCCGGGTCAGGAGAATCTGCAATGAAGCGTCGCGTCGTCGTTACCGGCATGGGCATGGTCTCGCCATTGGGCAATGATATGGCCAGCAGTTGGAAGGGCATCACCGAAGGCCGTTCCGGCATCGGTCCGCTGACCAACGTTTCGCAGTCCTACCTGGACCGTTTCACCACCAAGATCGCAGGTGAGGTCAGGGACTTCGACATCACCGCCGACAACGAACAGTTCGGCAAATTCCGGGTCACTGGCAAGGATGCCAAGAAGATGGACCCGTTCATTCATTACGGCCTCGGTGCCGCCTTCATGGCCTTGAACGATTCGGGCCTGGAGATCACCGACGGCAACGCCGAGCGCATCGGCGCCATCGTCGGGGCGGGCATCGGCGGCCTGCTGGGCATCGAAGAGCAGACCATCGATTTCCACGAAGGCAAGAAGATCTCGCCCTTCTACGTGCCCAAGACCATCATCAACATGCTTCCGGGCCAGTTGAGCATCATCACCGGCCTGAAGGGGCCGTCGTTCTCGGCGGTCTCCGCCTGCGCGACCTCGAACCACTCGATCGGCACCGCGATGCGCATGATCCAGTACGGCGATGCGGACGTGATGGTGGTCGGCGGTGCCGAGCGCGGCTCCTCGCCGACCGCCCTGGGCGGCTTCTGCGCGATGAAGGCGATGAGCACCCGCAACGATGCCCCGGCGGAAGCCTCGCGCCCGTGGGACAAGGAGCGCGACGGCTTCGTGCTCGGCGACGGTGCCGGCATCCTGATCCTGGAAGAGTACGAACACGCCAAGGCGCGTGGCGCGCGCATCTATGCCGAGCTTGCCGGTTTCGGCGCCAGCTCGGATGCGTACCACATGACCGCCCCGAGCGAGAATGGCGAAGGCGCGGCACGCTGCATGACCATGGCGTTGAAGGACGCCGGCGTGACCCCGGACCAGGTCGGTTACCTCAACGCGCACGGCACCTCCACGCCGCTGGGCGACCTGGGTGAAACCATGGCCATGAAGACCGCCTTCGGCGACCACGCCTACAAGATGATGGTCAGCTCCACCAAGTCGATGACCGGCCACCTGCTCGGCGCGGCCGGCGGCGTGGAAGCGATCTTCTCGGTGCTGGCGCTGCGCGACAACATCATTCCGCCGACCATCAACCTGCATGAAGCGGGCGAAGGCTGCGACCTGGATTACGTGCCCAACACCGCACGCGAGGCCAAGGTCGACGTGGTGATGTCCAACGGCTTCGGCTTCGGCGGCACCAACGGCACGCTGGTGTTCAAGCGCGTCTGACCGCACGTTCCGTGTATCCCCACCCGGGCCGCCATCATGGCGGCCTTGGTGTATCTGGCCCCCGCGCACGCTGCGCGCCCCCTCCGGTGTCCTGTCATGTTCCAGACGCTTCCGCTGCCCGCCACCACCGACCTGCTGGCCCTGCAGCGCCTGGCCCCGCAGCGCTACCCGCTGCTGATGGAATCCACCGCCTCGGGCACCGCACAGGGGCGCTGGGACCTGCTGCTGATGGGCAACGGTGAAGCGCTCTCACTGCAGGCCGACGGCGTGGTGCGCGATGCCGATGGCGTCGCCCATGAGGGCCGCTTCCTAGAGGTGCTGGACGCGCACTGGGCCGCGCTGCGGCTGCCGCGCGAAGCGACCACGCTGCCGTTCCGTGGTGGCTGGGCGCTGATGCTGGATTACGAACTGGCCGGCCAGATCGAAGACGTGCTGGCCTTGCCGGCGCGCGCCGATGGACTGCCGTCCGCGCTGGCGCTGCGCTGCCCGGCGGCGGTGCTGCACGACCGCGTGCTCGGCAAGTTCCATGCCGTCTGCGAGACCGGCCAGGCCGCGCTGCTGCAGACCCTGCAGGACGACCTCGCCGCGGCCGCCACGTTGGCGCCGCTGCCGACGTGGCAGCCACCGGTGGCGATCGGCGAGGACGCGCCGCAGCGCTTCACCGATGGCGTCGGCAAGGTGATCGATTACCTGCGCGCGGGTGACGTGTTCCAGGTGAACCTCTCGCGACGCTGGAATGCGCAGTTCGCCGAGGCGCTCTCGCCGCAGGCGCTGTACGCGCAGCTGCGCGTGGCCAACCCCGCCCCGTTCGCCGGGCTGTTCATGGCGCAGGGCAGGGCGGTGGTCAGCTCCTCGCCCGAGCGCCTGGTCTCGGTGCATGGCGATGACGTCCAGACCCGCCCGATCGCCGGCACCCGCCCGCGCTTCGCCGGCGATGACGATGCCGCGCGCATCCAGGAGCTGGTCGGCCACCCCAAGGAGCGCGCCGAGCACGTGATGCTGATCGATCTGGAGCGCAACGACCTCGGCCGCATCTGCGCACCGGGCAGCGTGGAGGTGGATGAGCTGATGACCGTGGAGAGCTACGCCCATGTGCACCACATCGTCAGCAACGTGCGTGGCCGCCTGCGCGAGGACGTGAGTCCGGGCCAGGTGATCGCCGCGACCTTCCCCGGCGGCACCATCACCGGCTGCCCCAAGGTGCGCTGCATGCAGATCATCGCCGAGCTGGAGCAGACCGCGCGTGGCGCCTACACCGGCGCGTTCGGCTGGCTGAACCGCGATGGCGACCTGGACCTGAACATCCTGATCCGGACCGCCGAAGTGGCCGCCGACACCGCCAGCTTCCGCACCGGCGCCGGGATCGTGGTCGATTCGGTGGCCGACAGGGAACTGGACGAAACCCGCGCCAAGGCCCGTGGCCTGCTGCGTGCGCTGGGCAGCGATGCCTGAGCCGTTTGGCGGTGTGCAGCACCCGCGCGGTATGCTGCGCGGCGAAGAAATGGATTCGAGGTGAGCATGGCGGGTGCGAAACGGGGATGTCTGGCCGTACTGGCCGTGTTGCTGGTGCTGGCCCTGCTGGTGGCGGCCGCAGGGGCATGGTTCTGGCATCGCCAGGGCGCCTTTGCCGATGCACCGGTCACCCCCAGCGCGGAGAGCGTGGTGATCGCCTCCGGTGATGGCTTCAGCACCGTGCTCGGCAAGCTGCGCCAGGCCGGCGTGGACGAAGGCAGCGACACCCAGTGGCAGCTGCTGGCACGCCAGCTCGATGCCGCCGGCAAACTCAAGGTGGGTGAATACGCGCTCGATCCGGCGCTGACCCCGCGCGAGCTGCTGACCCGCATGCGCCAGGGCCGTGTCCTGCAGCACCGCGTCACCATCGTGGAAGGCTGGAACATCCGCCAGCTGCGCGCTGCGCTCAAGCGCGCCGATCCGCTGGTGCACACCACCGACGACCTGGATGATGCCGCGCTGATGAAGGCGGTCGGCTTCCCCGGCGAACACCCGGAAGGCCGCTTCCTGCCCGAGACCTACGTCTACCAGCGCGGCGACAGCGACATCGACGTGCTCAAGCGCGCGCATGCCGCGATGGAAAAAGAACTCACTGCCGCGTGGGACAGCCGCGTGGGCGATCTGCCGTTGAACTCGCCGTATGAGCTGCTGATCCTCGCCTCGATCATCGAGAAGGAAACCGCACTGCCCAGCGAGCGTCCGCAGATCGCCGGGGTGTTCATGCGCCGCCTGAAGATCGGCATGCGCCTGCAGACCGACCCGACCGTGATCTACGGCATCGGCAGCAGCTACGACGGCAACATCCGCAAGCGCGACCTCACCACCGATACGCCGTACAACACATACACGCGCGCCGGCCTGACCCCGACCCCGATCGCCATGCCCGGGCGCGATGCGCTGCATGCCGCCGCGCAGCCAGCCAAGGGTGACGCGCTGTACTTCGTGGCCGTCGGTGATGGCAGTGGCGCGCACATCTTCTCGGCCAACTACACCGACCACAACGCTGCCGTTGCCCGCTACCTGCAGCAACTGCGCAGCAGACGTACCAACGAGGCCGCACCCCAATGAGTCCCGCGCTGCACCGGCACCCGCATTTCGTCAGCCTGGAAGGGGGCGAGGGCGCCGGCAAGACCACCGCCATCAACGCGATCCGCGAGGCCCTTCAGGCCCGTGGCCATGAGGTGGTGCTGACCCGCGAACCCGGCGGCACCGCCCTGGCCGAGCGCATCCGCGCGCTGGTGCTCAAGCCGGATGCGGAGATCGCCGCCGAGCCGCTCTCGGCCGAGGCCGAGCTGTTGCTGGTGTTCGCCGCCCGTGCCCAGCACGTGCGCCAGGTGATCGCCCCGGCGCTGCAACGCGGCGCCTATGTGTTGTGCGACCGCTTCACCGATTCCAGCTACGCCTACCAGGGCGGCGGCCGCGGCCTGGACCCGGCGTGGATCGCCGATCTGGAGCGCCGCGCCGTCGGCCTGCTGCCCGGCCTGACCCTGCTGCTGGATGTGGACGTAGCCGTCGGCCGTGCGCGTGCCAACGGCCGCGACATGTGGCCGGACCGGATCGAAAGCGAGCACGATGATTTCTTCCAGCGGGTACGCGCGGTGTTCCGCCAGCGTGCCAGCGAAGACCCCGCACGTTACCGCCTGATCGACGCTGGCCAGGACCAGGCCGGCGTCGCCGGCGCGGTGGTGGCGGCCGTGGAGGCATGGTTGGCACAGGAGCCGGATCGTGGCTGAACCCTTTTCCCCCTGGCAGCAGCGCGCCTATGACCAGACCGTGGCGGCGCTCGACGCCGGTCGCCTCGGCCATGGCCTGCTGTTCTGCGGCCCGGCCGGCCTGGGCAAGCTCGGCGTCGCGCTGCGGCTGGCCGAGCACGTGCTGGGGCAGGGTGAGCCGGCCGCGGCCAAGCGCAGCGCCCAGCTGCTGGCCGCCGGCACCCACCCGGACCTGCAGCGGATCTCGTTCATCCCCAACAAATCCGGCGACAAGCTGCGCACCGAGATCGTGATCGAGCAGATCCGCGAGGTCTCGCAGAAGCTCTCGCTGACCCCGCAGTACGGCGTGGCCCAGGTGGTGATCGTCGATCCCGCCGACGCCATCAACCGCGCCGCCTGCAACGCCCTGCTCAAGACCCTGGAGGAGCCGCAGCCCGGCCGCTACCTGTGGCTGATCAGCGCCGACCCCGCGCGCCTGCCGGCCACCATCCGCAGCCGCTGCCAGCGCCTGGAGTTCAAGCTGCCGCCGCGCGAGGAAGCGCTCGCCTGGCTGCAGACCCTGGGCCACAGCGATGCCAGCGCCCGCGAAGCCCTGGACGCCGCCC
>DMZT01000346.1:5955-7520 GCA_003484865.1 Stenotrophomonas sp. | reverse complement strand
GGCCCGGCATTGCCGGGCCCGCGAGCGGATTACAGGAAGCGGTAGTCGAACTCCAGCCACAGCTGGCGACCGTAGGGGTCGTAGTTGCCGACCGGGTAGAACGGCCAGCCACCGCCGTTCTTGTCCGCCGGTGGGCGGCTGTCGCGCAGGTTGTTGACGATCAGGCCGAGCGTGGCGTTGTCATTGAGCTTGCGGTACAGACTGGCGTTGTAGGTCATGTACGGGGCGATGCGGCCACTGCCATCGGTCTTGGGCAACGAGCCGTAGCGCATGCCATACAGGGTGGCGGTCCAGTCATTGATCGCCCAGGTGACGCTGCCGTTGACCTTGCTGCGCCACTGGTAGGAATCCAGCGAATTGCGCTGATCCTGCACGTCATCGCCAGCGAACTGGCGGTAGCTGTGATCGATCACCAGCGAGTACGCCACGCGGGCCGAGAAGCGACCATAACGGCCTGCATCCCAGCGCAGATTCGACTTCAGGTCGATGCCGCGCACGGTTTCGGAGGCGGCGTTGATCGGGTTGATCAGCACGCGCACGACCTGGTTCGGCTGCACTGCGGCATCGGCCGGGTTGCGGATCACCCGGCGCAGTGCATCCTGGCATTGTGCCGAGCCGATATCGCGTGCGTCACCGCCCACGGTCTGGCCGAGGCGGCAGTCCGCTTCGTCCTTCAGGATGCGGGTCGCATCGAGATTGGTGACCTCATCGTCGATGCGGATGTCGTAGTAGTCCGCCGTGACGTCCAGGTTGGCCGAGGGCGACCACACGAAGCCCAGGCCATACGATTTGGCGGTTTCCGGCTGCAGCTGCGGGTTGGCGCCGCTGGTGTAGTCGATCGCCAGCCCGCTGAAGTCACAGTCGTCATACGCCTGGCCGGCACTGCGGCAGCGCCAGTAGTCGGTCATGCCGGGGTTGTAGCCACGCGTTTCGGTCGCGAACACGTAGTTCATGTCCGGCGCGCGGAAGCTGGTCGCCGCACTGGCACGCAGCAGCAGCGTATCGAGCGGACGGAACTCCAGGCCGGTGCTCCAGGTCGCCTTGCCCAGGTGGTCACCGGCCGCGCGGTACTGGTCGTAGCGTCCCGCCACGGTGGCGGTCAGGCGCTCCAGCAACGGCAGCTGCAGTTCCACGCCGGCTGCGTAGCGATCACGTTCGCCACCGGCGGGGATGCCTGCGTTGAGATTCCAGAACACGCCCTGCGCCAGTGCCGGGTCCGGGCGGTTGCTGTAGCCCTGGCTGCCCGCTTCGACGACGGCTGCCAGCGCGGCGCGGCCACCGGGCAGATCGAACAGCTGGCCGTTGACGCTGACGCTGGCTGTCTGCAGCCACGCGGCGTTGCGGCTCTCGTAGCGGCCCGACAGGCCTTCATACTCGCCCGGGGTCAGCGGCTGATACAGGCGTGATGGATCCGGTGCATACACCTCCACGCCATTACGGGTGCCCAGCTGCGGGCCGAGCATGTACGTATTGATGTCGATCAGCAGGCCCGGGCGCTGCGTCTTGTTCTCATAGCGCGAGCGGCTGTAGGCCGCTTCGTAATCCCAGTCCGAGCCGCCGATACG
>DMZT01000346.1:5162-5859 GCA_003484865.1 Stenotrophomonas sp. | reverse complement strand
CCGCCGATACTGCCACGCGCGCCCACGTTGAATGACCAGGACTGCTCCAGGAACCGGTTGGCATTGCGCTGCACGCCGCCGATCTCTTCCGGTGCGAAACGCCGGTACCAGCTTTCCAGCTGACCGCTGTTCTGGTTGTAGAAGTAATTGCGCGAGGAGGTCCAGCTCGGTGCACGGGTGTTGTTGTAGATACGCGCGGTGCCGATGGCCGCATCGGCGAACAGTTCCTGGCGATCGTTCAAGCGCCACGTCACCGCGCTGTAAGCATCGATGTTGCGCTTCTCGGTCTGCACGGTCCAGAACGTCGGCGCGGCCTCATTACTGCCGCAGTATCCGCCCTGGCGCGGATTCTGCGCGCGGAACACGCTGCCGCCATACAGCGTGCTGGAGGCATCGCAGCCGTCGGTACCGGGATCGATGTAGTTGTTGGTGGAGGCGTTGCGGCGATACGCCACCGCCGTCGCCAGCGGTGCCACGCCACGTGGATCATCGGTCAGCGAATCCATGAAATCGCGCTGCGAGCCGTAGATCGCCTTGCGGTTGGCGATCTCCAGCCCGAAGATCGCGTCCCAGTTCTCACCCGAGCCGCCGCCAACCGCCTGCAGGCGCTGGTTGTCGCCCCCGCCCTGTTCGGTGGTGCCGGCGCGCACATTGATGCCGACGCCGTCGTAGGTCTTCTTGAGGATGATGTTGACCA
>DMZT01000346.1:0-4882 GCA_003484865.1 Stenotrophomonas sp. | reverse complement strand
ATGTTGACCACACCGGCGATCGCATCCGACCCATAGACCGCCGACGCGCCCCCCGCCAGCACTTCGATCCGGTCGATCAGCGCACTCGGGATGTTGGCCAGGTTGACCACATTGACCGAGCCTTCGTAGGCCAGCGGGTAATCCGACTGGCGGCGACCGTTGACCAGCACCAGCGTGCGGTTGGGGCCGAGGCCACGCAGGTTGATGGTGTTGGCAGCCGGCGTGAAGGTGTTGCCGAAATCCTCACCCTGCACGTTGCCGGTGTTCTCGGTCAGCGCGCTGAGCGCTTCGAAGGCGCTGCGGTAGCCCTGCGCCTCGATCTGCTCCTGGGTGATCACGGTGACCGGCGAGGGCCCTTCCACGCTGGCGCGGGGGATGCGCGAGCCGGTGACCGTGACCGCATCGAGCTGGGTCGGCGCATCGGCCGCGTGGACCACGGAACCTGCGCCGAGCAGGGGCAACAACGACATAACCAAGACCCGCCGACGCAGCGGGCGATACAGCACAGACATGCAGATTTCCGGTAAAAGAGCTACGTCCCGGCGCGGACAAGCCCGTGCCAGAGCGTAGTGAGGGAGGGGCCGTGATTCTGCTGAACAGGCGGAAAAGGAGGAAATGACCGCCCGGGATATGCTTATCGGGATTTTGCCTAAGCCCTGCCCTGCAAGGATTCCGCATGCGCTTCATCCAGACCTTCGAGCTGTATCCCTTCCTGGACACCGTGGTCAGCCTGGTCGCCGCGTTCGTGCTCGGCACCTTGATCGGTGCGGAACGGCAGTACCGCCAGCGCACCGCCGGACTGCGCACCAATGTGCTGGTCGCGGTCGGCGCAGCGGCCTTCGTGGATCTGGGCATGCGCATCGCCGGCAACGCTGAAGCCGTGCGGGTGATCTCCTACGTGGTGTCCGGGGTCGGTTTCCTCGGCGCCGGCGTGATCATGAAGGAAGGCATGAACGTGCGTGGCCTGAACACCGCCGCGACGCTGTGGTGCTCGGCGGCGGTCGGTGCGTGCACCGGTGCGGACATGCTGGCCGAAGGCGCGCTGCTGACCGTGCTGATCATCGCTGGCAACACGCTGTTGCGCCCGTTGGTCAACGCGATCAACCGCATCCCGATCAATGAGGACGCCTCTGAAGCGACCTACGAGGTGCGCCTGAGCGTGGACCCTGCGGCCACGCCCCTGGCACGCGAACGCCTGGTGGACGCACTGGAGGCCGCGCAGTACCCGGTCAGCGACGTGCAGGTGATCGAACACGGCGACGGCCCGGTGGAGCTGGTCGCGATCCTGGTCAGCACCGCCGTCAGTGCCGATGAGCTCGATGCCGTGGTCGCGCGGCTGCAGCGTCAGCCCGGCGTGGTGCATGCCAACTGGGAAGTCAGCACCCGCGATTGATCCGCGCCCTGCCCGGCACAACGAAAAACGGCGGCCCTGCGGCCGCCGTTTCCGTGATCGCCCACGCGCCTTGAATCAGGCGTCGGCAGGCAGCGCGCTCTGACGGCTCACCAGCGCGCTGAAACGGGCCAGCGAGCTCAGGTGGTGATGCACCAGCGCCAGCCAGCCGCTGCGGTGCCAGGCCACGACGGTGGCGTCCGGCAACGCGGCGAACTTCTCCACGTCCACGACCTGGAAGCCATTGATCGACATCTGCCGGCCATCGGCCAGGGTGACGTCGATGTTGCGGTCGATCAGCAGTTCGTTCTCGATCAGCGCGGCGGTGAAGCGACGGGTCTGGTCATGCTCGCGCGTGTAATCGCCGCAGAAGCGCATCGCGTTGTCGACAATCTCGGTCGCCTTGCCATCCTGGAACAGCGGCACGCCGTCCTCGCTCTGGCCCTGGTTGACCTGCTTGGCGGCCGAGTCGAGCGCGAGCACGTATTCGTCCTGCTCACCCGCCTGCATGAACACGAACGGGTAGCGGCGCACGTACGCCGGCACGTAGCTCTGCTCGTCCCATACACCATCGGCAACAAACAGGTTGCGCTGGGCCAGGCCGACGGCCACCAGCGGCATCGCGTCCTTCCCGGTGAAAATGATCGGGTAATGCTGGGCCAGCGAGCCGAACTCGCCGATCACGGCGGGGATCGCATTGGTGTCGGCAGCAAAATGCGCGGTGTCGGGCACCAGGCGCCAGGCGGCATGCAGATCCGAGCGCAGCGGCACGGGCGTCTGGTAGAACAGCGGACCGGTGGCCTGGGACGGCGCAGCGGCGGGCGGAGTCGTGGTTTCAGCAGTCATGGATTAAGTCGGATACGTCGCGCCAGTCAGCCCGGGCGCGAAAGCGGGAACCGCATTGAACGGCCACTATAACGTGCCACGTCCGTGGTTTTTATTTCAATCACGCTGGATTCCCCGCGCCGCGCGAGTGTCCGGTGAGTCCACGTCAGTCCGGCACTGCCTGATCGGCGATACAGGCGCCGTCCCGGAAGCGAGATACACGCCGCTACGAGCGGGCCGGATCCGACACGGTGCGCAGGTCCGACGTGTTTACCCGGCCGTGCGCAAGCCAATGCTGCGCGCCCTGCCCCGGCAACGCCTCACAGCACACCGTCCAGCGGGCCGGCGGCACCGGTCAATACGGCGCAGGCGTGATCCTGCAGCTCCTCACCACTGGCTTTGTTGCCCGCTGCCAGGTCCAGCCGGGTGGCCAACAGCACGAATCCGGGCGCACCGGCGGGGTCCGTCTGCCCGGCCACCACCAGCGACCAGTTGCCGATATCGGCGGGCTCGGCCAGATGAGCGGCCAGCAGACGGACCGGATTCGCGGTGAGCGCGGCACCCGGCAGCTGGCGGGCGAGATAGGCATGCCCGCGCAGCGGCTCCGGCAGTGGCTGCCAATCCGCGCCGATGGAGGGCTGCAGCCGGCGCAGCTGGGTCAGGACATCGGCCCGCAGGCAATCCACGCGGATGTGCAACTGGTGCTGGGAACGCCCATGCGGCGAGTTCAAGGCCAGGCTGGCCACGTCGCGCGGCAGTGACCGGCCCAGCGCCTGCTCGGTGTGGCTGCGGGCGGCCCAGGCCGCGGCGAAGTAGTTCGGCGCTCCGGCCCGCAGCAGCGCGGGGCTTTCGATCCCCGAGACCCGGTCCAGCGGCAACACCAGGAACTGGTAGTGGCCGTGCGAATCCTTGAGCAGCACATCGCGGCGCTGCGCCTCGACGGCCACCGCCAGGCAGCTGCCACGGGGGGCGGCTGCGTCGGCGCAGTCGCGCTGGATGATGCCCCACAGGGCGTCCGGATTGGCGGGCGGCTTGGCCGGCGGCCGGGCCGGCGTGGCGCAGGCTGCCAACAACAGCAGCGCGCAGGACAGGAAGAATCGGGCGATCACGGACAGGCTCGGACAAGGATGCGGGCCCGGCCGGCAGTGCCGGTGGGCGGGCGCGATTGTACCGTGCCGGTTCTGTCGCTTCCGTGTCAGTAGGTGCTGTACGGCACCTCGACCACCACCGGCGCGGCCGGTGCCGGCGGCAGCAGGGTGTAGCGATCCAGCGCGCCATTGTCATCGGCGAAGCGCTGCGACTGCACCTGCAGGCGGTACGTGGTGGTACCGAACTTGATGCTGCCACCACTGGCATCCAGCGCGGCCCCGGCCGGCAGCAGCAGGCCGCCGAGGTCGCTGTAGCCGCCGCCTTCCTGCGAGAAGACATGGTCGACCAGCTCGCCCTCGCGCGCCATCGCGAACACATGCGGGTCGCCGTGCCGGCGGTTGTAGTCCTCGTTGCCGAGCAGATCGGCGATCCATACCCCGGGCAGCCGGTAGCGGGTTTCCAGCGCGATCGCATCGAGACGGTCGCTGTCCACCACCAGGCAGCACACTGCCTGCTTGTTCTCGCGGTCCAGGATCGCGAACCGCTCGCCCTTGGCAACCTCGCCCGGCAGGATCGCAAACGGCTGGTTCCTCAGCACCGGCTCGGCGCCACTGGCCGAATGCAGGTTGCGCCAGCCACCGAACACGGGTGCGTCCGGCTCGGCCGCCACGGCGTTGCCGGCCATCATCATTCCCAGCGTCACGATCACTGCTGCGGTGATCTTCCTGCTCTGCATGCGCTACTTCCGTTGGTTGACCTGTCGCGGCGACATCGCCGGACCTCACAAGACCGCGACACTATGCGCCAGCGGGACGGCCGCGGGCAATCGGGGCCGTTCAACCGATCACGATGTAGTCACTGACCAGCGCGATGCCCTGGTGCTCCCCGCGCTCAAGCTGCACATACCGGCCGCCGACCTGGTCGATGGCGAGACAGTCATCGACCTCCAGCAGGGCATCGGTATGCGGCTTGAACCAGCTGGCATCGCGCAGCGCCTTGGCCTTGTGCTTGGCCTCTTCGACACTGGTGGCGACCAGCAGCCGGTAGTCATGGGCCTCGCCCAGCGCGCCGGCGGCATACCCGCCGAGATTGAGGAAGTAGAGCCGCGGCGCGCCCGCGGCCGGGGCCACCTCGCCGAAGCGCACCCGGTACGCCTCCACCCCATCCACTGCGAGCCAGCCATCGACATGCAGCCCTTTGCGTTCGCCGAACCACTCCTGGCGCAACTGCGGGTAAGCCTCTTCGATGACATCGACATTGGCGAAGGCCACATCGTGGACCTCGATCCTGGCCCGGGCATGGCGCCCGCCAAGCATGAACACGTGCAGCACCTGCGACTCCCGGCATGGCCGATCTGAGGGGCCGCCAGTGTAGCGCCGGCGGCCGTTGCGCCCTGCCCCATCAGCCGCGCAGGCTGCGTCCAACGGTCGCGGGGTCCCCACCACGCGGCGATGCACACGGCGGTGGTATGGTCGGCGCCTGACCCCGCAGGAGCGACCCGATGTCATCCCTTTCCCGTTATCCCCTCGCCGCGATCATGCTCGCCGGCACCCTCTCGCTGGCCGCCTGCGTCAGCAC
>DMZT01000257.1 GCA_003484865.1 Stenotrophomonas sp. | reverse complement strand
GGGCGCAGGCCAGCTGCTCGGCGGCGCTGCCGTCTTCGCTGAGGAAGGCGAACGGCTCGACCACCGCCTGGCCCTGCGCGACGGCCTGGCGCACGAGCGACGACAATCGCTCCAGATCCCGCCAATCGCACAGCCGGCGCTGCCAGTTGAGCAGCTGCGCAGTGATGTAGGGCTCGCCCGGCAGCAGACGGTGCGCATGGCGATACGCATCCGCCGCCGCCTCCGGTTGCCCCGCGTCTTCCAGTGCGTGGCCGAGCCACAGGGTGATGCCGGGGTGCTGGGGCGCGCGATCCGCCGCCTGCCTCAGCAGTGTGGCGGCCTCGCCATGGCGGCCTTGCATCCAGCGTGCGCGGCCCAGCCGGGCCAGGGCCTCGGGATGGTCGCCGCGCAGCTGCAGCGCACGGGTGGCGGCCTGTTCGCCGGCGCGCACATCGCCGGCTTCCAGCTCCGCGTCGGCCAGCATCACCCACGCAATGAAATCGGCCGGTTGCCGCTGCACCGCCTGGCGCAGCTGCAGGCGCTGCGGATCGGCACTCATCGCGGCCGCGGCCGGGCGGACATGCTCAGTTGCCTTCCGCGAGCCGGGCCAGCTCGTCGGCCTGGTGTTCGTGGGTCAGCCGGCTCACCAGTGCATCAAGATCGCCGGTCAGGATGTTGGGCAGGTCGTACAGGGTCAGCCCTTCCACGCGGTGGTCGGTGATCCGTCCCTGCGGGAAGCTGTAGGTGCGGATGCGCTGGCTGCGGTCGCCGCTGCCGACCTGCAGCCGGCGGCTTTCGGCCTGCGCGGCGGCCTGCTTGCTGCGTTCGGCATCCAGCAGCTGCGCCTTGAGGCGCTTCATCGCCTTGTCGCGGTTGGCGTGCTGGCTGCGCTCGGTCTGGCATTCCACTACCACGCCGGTGGGCAGGTGGGTGATGCGGATCGCCGATTCGGTCTTGTTGACGTGCTGGCCACCGGCGCCGGAGGAGCGGTAGGTGTCCACGCGCAGGTCGGCCGGGTTGATCACCACGTCCTCGACGTCATCCGCCTCGGGAATGATCGCCACCGTCGCGGCCGAGGTATGGATGCGGCCCTGCGACTCGGTCGCCGGCACGCGCTGCACGCGGTGCGTGCCCGATTCGAACTTCAGCCGCGAGAACGCGCCACGGCCGACCACGCGCGCCACCACTTCCTTGTAGCCGCCATGTTCGCCCGGGTTGTCCGATTCGATCTCGACCTTCCAGCCCTGGCGCTCGGCATAGCGGGCGTACATGCGGAACAGATCGCCGGCGAAGATCGCCGCCTCGTCACCGCCGGTGCCCGCGCGGACTTCCAGGAACAGGTTGCCGTCATCGCGCGGATCGCGCGGCACCAGCAGCAGGGCCAGTGCTTCGTCCAGCTGCTGCAGGCGCTGCTGCGCGGCGGTGATTTCCTCGTCGGCCAGCTCGCGCAGGTCAGGGTCCTCGCGCATCGCTTCGGCGGCGGCGAGATCGGCCTTGGCACGGGCTTCGTCGGCCAGCGCGTTGGCGACCGGCTCCAGCTGCGAAAACTCGCGCGAGAGCGCGCGGAAACGGTCGTTGTCGCCGACCACGGCCGGGTCGGACAACAGGCGTTCCAGTTCTTCGCGGCGCTCGGCCAGCGCTTCCAGCTTACGGCGCAGGGTCGGCGTCATCGTTCCTCGCTACATCGGTGCGCACGGCACGGTGCTGGTAACCCGGCTTGGCCGGGAACAGGCGCTCGGCGGCGCGGGTGAGTTCAGTATCGCCGCTGAGCGCGGCCGCGCGCAGGGCGGCGGTCGGCGGGTGCAGCAGGCGGTTGGTCAGGCCATGCGCGAGCAGCTCGAGCACTTCCTCGGGTGATTTGCCATGGGCCAGCTGCTGGCGGGCTTTCTCCAGCATCTCCACGCGGGTCGCTTCGCCATAGGCGCGCAGCTGCCGCAGCGGGGCCTGGTGCACGCTGGCCTGCAGGGTCTCCACGAAACGGGCGACCTGCAGCTCGATGATCGCTTCGGCCTCGGCCGCAGCTTCCCGGCGGCTGCGACGGTTGTCTTCGACCGCGCGCTCCAGATCATCCACGGTGTACAGGAAGGCGTCGGCCAGTTCGCCCACGCCGGCCTCGATATCACGCGGCACGGCCAGATCGAACAGCAGCATCGGCTTGTGCTTGCGGGTTTTCAGTGCGGCGGCCACGTGCGCGCGGGTGATCACCGGCTCACGCGCGGCGGTGGCCGAGAACACCACGTCGGCCTCGCCCAGATGACGGTCCAGCTCACTCAGGGGCAGGGCGACGCCGCCATGACGGCTGGCCAGCTCCTGCGCATGGGCGAGGGTACGGTTGGCGATCAGCAGCCGACGCACGCGCCCTTCGCTGAGATGGCGCGCGGCCAGCTCGATGGTCTCGCCGGCGCCCACCAGCAGCACGGTGGAATCTTCCAGCCGCGCGAACGAGTTCTGCGCCAGGCGCACCGCGGTGGAGGCCACCGAGACCGGATTGGCGCCCACGCGCGTATCGGTGCGGGCGCGCTTGGCCACCGAGAAGGTCTGCTGGAACAACCGGTCCAGACGCTGGCCGAGCAGGCCGTGATCACGCGCCAGGGCCCAGGCATCCTTCACCTGGCCCAGGATCTGCGGCTCGCCCAGCACCATGGAATCCAGCCCGGTGGCCACCCGGAACAGGTGGCGCACCGCATCGGCGTCGGCGTGCTGGTAGAGGTACCCATGCAAGGTGCCGGCATGTGACTCCAGCCACTGCGCCAGCGCGTCACCGGATTCGGCCACCGCGTACAGCTCGGTGCGGTTGCAGGTGGAGAGCAGGACCGCCTCGGCCACCTGTGGCGTATCGCGCAGCGACGCCAATGCCTGGGGCAGGGCGTCGCCGCCAAAGGAGGCGCGTTCGCGCAGTTCCACTGGCGCGGTCTGGTGATTCAGTCCGAGCACCCACAGGGTCATTGTTCAGTTGCTTGCGATAAGCTGCTGGCCATTCAAGTCGTCATTTTAAGGCTCAGATGCCCCCGATGCCCGCATTGATTCGCATCTCCAGCGTTCTGCTGCTGTCTTTGTTCACCGCCAACGCCCTGGCCGCCCCCCCGGCAGCCCCGGCCAAAGGCAAGAACAGCACGGCCGAGGCGGTCCCCCTGGCCCCGGTCATGGCGGGCGAATTCGCCCTGCAGGCAGGCAAACTGGGCGACGCCGCGCGCTGGTACCTGGAGGCGGCCGAGGCCAGTGAAGGCGATGCCGGCCTGGCCGAGCGCGCCTCCCGGATCGCCATGCTGGCCAACGATGACAAGCGCGCCGCCCGCGCGCTGGCCCTGTGGGAGCAGCGTGCGCCGCGCTCACTGGCCATGCGCAGCAGCACCGCCGCGCTGGACATGCGCCAGAACAAGGTGAAGGCCGCCCGCACCGAACTGCAGGCGCTGCTCAAGGACCCGGACCCCACCGCCTGGAAGTTCGCGATCGGCGCCCTGATCAGCGGCGGCAGCGACCCCAAGGTCCCGGCCCAGGTGCTGGGCGAGCTGGTGGATGCCAATGCCATCCCCGACCGCCTGGAGGTCTGGCAGGAGTTCGGCCGTCTGGCCATGCGCATGGAGCAGCCCGAGCTGGCCCGGCGCATGGTCGATGAGGTGGTCAAGCGTTTCCCGGACGAGCCGCGCGTGGCCCTGCTGCACGCCAGTCAGCTCAACCAGGCCGGCAAGTCTGAAGAGGCGCTGGCCCTGTTGAAGGGCGTGGAGCCCAAGACCACGCAGGACCCCGAGCTGCGCAACGCGGTGGCGATCTCCTACGACCTGATGGGCCAGCCTGCTGCGGCCGAGCGCGTGCTGGCGGTCGGCCCGCAGGATGTGCAGACCTACGGCATGCGCGCCTCGCTGCTGGCCAAGCAGAAGGACGACCCGGGCCTGCTGGCCCTGTATACCGAACTCTCCGGGCAGGCGACCAAGCCGGATCCGGCCCAGCGCCTGCTGTTGGGCAAGATCGCCGAGTACCTCAAGCGCTACGAGGAAGCGGTCAACTGGTATCACAGCGTGCCCGGTGGCCCGGAGCGCGATGAGTCGCGCCTGCGCGCGGCCAACGCGCAGAACGAACTGGGCCGCACCGACAAGGCGCTGGCCGAAGTACACGCGATCCAGTCCGACGCGACCGTCGATGACGATGCCCGCCGCGATGCCTATCTGCTCGAGGCCGAGCTGCGCCAGCGCGGCAACGACGATGCCGGCGAACTGGACGCGCTGGCCCGTGGCCTGGCCGCGTATCCGGACGAGAACGCGCTGCTGTATGCCCGCGCCCTGGCCTGGGAGCGTCGCGACGACATCCCGCGCGCCGAGGCCGACCTGCGCAAGGTGCTGGTCACCGATCCGGAGAACATCGCCGCGCTCAACGCGCTCGGCTATACCTTGGCCGACCGCACGCAGCGTTATCAGGAAGCCTTGGAACTGATCGACCGCGCGCGCGTGGCCGAGCCGGACAACGCCGCCATCGTCGACAGTTACGGCTGGGTGCTGTATCGCCTGGGCCGCAACGAAGAAGCACTGGTGCAGCTGCGCCGCGCCTGGACGCTGGCCAAGGATGCGGAGATCGCCGCGCATGTCGGCGAGGTGCTGTGGGTGTTGAACAGGAAGGACGAGGCGCGCCACTTCTTTGAGGAGGCTCGCAAGCTGGACCCGGACAACCGCGCCCTGCAGCGCGTGATCGAGAAATACGGCGTATGAATCTGCTGTCCCTGAAGGCCGCGTTTGCCGCGGCCGTGGCGTTGTCGCTCTCCGCCTGCGTGTCCCTGGATGAGCGCAAGGCGCCCTCCGCCCCGACCGTGGTCACCACCGTCTCTCCCGCTGCGCAGCAGGCCGAGGCCGAGCGTGTCACTGCGGTGCGCGCGCAGCCGGCCTGGTCGTTCCAGGGCCGGGTGGCGATCAGCAAGGGCCGCAACGGTGGCAACGGCCGCATCGACTGGCAGCAGCAGGGCCAGGGATATGTGGTGGAACTCAGCGCCCCGGTCACCCGGCAGAGCTGGAAGCTGACCGGCGACAGCCATCACGAGGGTGGCCGACTGGAAGGTCTGGAAGGCGGCACGCGCGAGGGCGACGATGCCCAGCAGGTCCTGCTGGACGCCACCGGCTGGGATATCCCGGTCAACCAGCTGCCCGATTGGGTGCGCGGCCTGATCGCCGATGCGGCCCCGGCCGAGCGCATCGAGCGCGACGGCGAAGGCCGCCCGCGTCGCGTGCAGCAGCTGGGCTGGGAGATCCAATACCTGGATTGGTACCCGGCCGAGGCTGGTCGCCCGGTGCTGCCGCGCCGGATCGAAGCGGTCAATGGCGACGCCAAGGTCCGCCTGGTGGTCGACAGCTGGGTGCTGGCCACGCCATGAGCAGGCTGGATGCAGTCGACGGCGGGTCGACCTGGCCGGCCCCGGCCAAGCTGAATCTGTTCCTCCACATCACCGGGCGGCGCCCGGACGGTTACCACCAGTTGCAGACCGTGTTCCGGCTGCTGGATTGGGGCGATCGGATCCATCTGCGTGTCCGCGACGATGGCCGGATCCGCCGTGAGGGCCCCTCCGTGGCCGGCGTTGCCGAGGCCGATGATCTGGCGATCCGCGCCGCGCACCTGTTGAAGGCTGCAGCGAACATCGTCCAAGGTGCCGATATCGGCGTCGAAAAGCGCGTTCCCGCTGGCGGCGGCTTCGGCGGCGGGTCCTCCGATGCCGCCACCGTCCTGGTCGCACTGAACCGCCTGTGGGGCACCGGTCTGGAGGCCGATGCGCTGGCCGCGCTGGGTCTGCAGCTGGGCGCGGATGTGCCGGTTTTCGTGCGCGGGCACAACGCCTGGGCCGAGGGCGTGGGCGAACTGCTGACCCCGATCGCCCTGCCGCCGGCCTGGTTTGTGCTGGTCCACCCCGGCGTTCACGTACCGACCCCCGCACTTTTCGCATCACCGGATTTGACGCGGGATGCCCCAGTGGCGAAAATAGCGGACTTCGCTTCCGGGTCTTTGCTCGGGAATGCGTTCGAGCCGGTCCTGCGCCGCCGCGAACCTGCCGTAGAGGCAGCGCTCGCAGCGTTGAGCAGTATCGGCCGGGCACGACTCACCGGGTCGGGAAGCGGTTGTTTCGTCGAGTTCGCCACGCGCGCTGCTGCAGAGCAGGGCCTGGCGCAATTGCCGAAGGAACTGCGGGCATGGGTGGCTGCGGGCGTGGAGCGCTCGCCACTGCTTGATGTACTCGAGCGTTACTGATTTTGATGCAGGGGCGTCGCCAAGAGGCCCAAGGCACCAGGTTTTGATCCTGGCATTCGGAGGTTCGAATCCTCCCGCCCCTGCCACTAGCGGATATCTGCCGCGACTCCATGCGCATGTCTGCGCGGGCGCGGTGCATACGCCGCGGTGTTGTCACCGCAGACACCTCCGGGTGCCGGCGGCCCAGTTCTCCGCCAATCGCTCCCGCCCGAGACCGTCATGATGCAAGAACACCCCAACCTGCTGGTATTTTCCGGCAACGCCAACAAGCGCCTTGCGCAGAGCATCTGCAAGGAACTGGGGGTGCGGCCTGGCAAGGCATTGGTGTCGCGCTTCTCCGATGGTGAAGTGCAGGTCGAGATCGAGGAAAACGTCCGTAAGCAGGACGTGTTCGTGATCCAGCCGACCTGTGCACCCAGCGCAGAGAACCTGATGGAACTGCTGGTCCTGATCGATGCGCTCAAGCGCGCTTCGGTCAACAGTGTCACCGCCGTGGTGCCGTATTTCGGCTACTCGCGCCAGGATCGCCGCATGCGGTCCTCGCGCGTGCCGATCACCGCCAAGGTGGCTGCAAAGATGTTCAGCGCTGTCGGGGCTGACCGGGTACTGACGGTGGATCTGCATGCCGATCAGATCCAGGGTTTCTTCGACATGCCGGTGGACAACGTATACGCCTCGCCGCTGCTGCTCGCCGATATCTGGCGCGCCTACGGCACGGAAAACCTGATCGTGGTGTCCCCGGACGTGGGCGGTGTGGTGCGCGCGCGCGCCGTCGCCAAGCGCCTGGACGATGCCGATCTGGCGATCATCGACAAGCGCCGCCCGCGCGCCAACGTCTCCACCGTGATGAACATCATCGGTGACGTCGAAGGCAAGACCTGCGTGATGGTCGATGACATCGTCGATACCGCCGGCACCCTGTGTGCGGCCGCTGCAGCCCTGAAGGCGCGTGGCGCCCTCAAGGTCGCCGCGTACTGCACCCACGCCGTGCTCTCGGGCCCGGCGGTGGACAACATCAACAACTCCCAGCTCGATGAGCTGGTGGTGACCGACACCATCCCGCTGCGTGAAGAGGCGCGGGTGTGCAGCAAGATCCGCCAGCTCAGCGTGGCGGAAATGCTGGCCGAGACGATGCGCCGCATCGCCTTCGGTGAGTCGGTCAGCTCGCTGTACGTGGATTGATTTTTCCGCCCACCGGCAACGGTGGGTGGTTTCCCGGGGAGATCTGGTCGCGGATCTCCCCTCATCGCCTCGCCCTCATGGCGCGGCAAACAACGAAGGTAGTAAATCAGCATGGCCAAGAATCATGAAATCAAGGTCGTCCAGCGCGAACTGCAAGGCAAGGGTGCGAGCCGCCGCCTGCGTGGCGCTGGCCAGATCCCGGCGATCATCTACGGCGGCGACGTCGAGCCGAGCGTCATCCAGCTCAACCACAACGAAATCTGGCTGGCCCAGCAGAACGAGTGGTTCTACTCGTCCATCCTGGACCTGAATCTGGATGGCAAGGTCACCAAGGTGCTGCTGCGTGACATGCAGCGCCACCCGTTCAAGCAGCTGATCCTGCATCTGGATTTCCTGCGCGTGAACGAGAACGAAGCGCTGACCGCCAACGTCCCGCTGCACTTCATCAACGAAGACACCTCGCCGGCCGGCAAGGCTGCCGACGTCGTGGTCACCCACGAACTGAAGGAAGTGAGCATCACCTGCCTGCCGAAGGACCTGCCGGAATCGATCGACGTCGACCTGGCCGACCTGAAGGCTGGTGACGTGATCTACCTGTCGGACATCAAGCTGCCGAAGGGCGTCGAGATCCCGGCCCTGGCCCAGGGCAAGGACCATGACGACGCGATCGTCACCGCCAAGCTCGGCAAGGAAGAAGCTGCCGACGAAGCGCCGGCTGCAGAGTAAGTGATTGCGGCGCCTGTCCTTCGGGGCAGGCGCCGTTTCTGTATGTACCGGCACAGGGCCGGTACCGACGAAAGAAGAGTAATGACAGGATTGCGATTGATCGTTGGTCTGGGCAACCCCGGACCCGAGCACGCCCAGACCCGGCACAATGCCGGGTTTCGTTTCATTGACGCCCTGGTCGAACAGGCCGGCGCGCGCTGGAGCGTGGACAGCAAGTTGTTCGGCGAGATCGCCAAGGTCGATATCGCCGGCCAGCCGGTATGGCTGCTCAAGCCCGCCACCTTCATGAACCTCAGTGGCAAATCGGTCACCGCGGCGCAGCGCTTCTGGAAGATCGAACCGGAAGAAACGCTGCTGGCGCACGACGAGCTGGACCTGCCGCCGGGCGTGGCACGGCTCAAGTTCGACGGTGGCCACGGCGGCCAGAATGGCCTGCGCGACACCATCCGCCTGCTCGGCCATGGCAGATTCCACCGCCTGCGCATCGGCATCGGCCATCCCGGCCACAAGGACCGCGTGGTCCCGTGGGTGCTGGGGCGCGCCAGCAAAGACGATGATGTGCTGATTGGTCACGCCATCGAAGATGCGATCGACGTGCTGCCGCTGGCGGTATCCGGCGATTACAGTGAGGCGATGAAGCGCCTCCACACCCCGAAATAACCACGGTGTACCGACCAACGGTCGGTACCTACCACCCCAGAGGTTGTCAAAGATGGGTATCAAATGCGGCATCGTCGGTCTGCCCAACGTCGGCAAATCGACCCTGTTCAATGCGCTGACCAAGGCGGGCATCGCGGCGGCCAACTTCCCGTTCTGCACGATTGAACCGAACGTCGGCATCGTGCCGGTGCCGGATCCGCGCCTGAACGAGCTGGCAGCCATCATCAACCCGCAGAAGGTCATCCCGACCGCGGTGGAGTTCGTGGACATCGCCGGCCTCGTCGCCGGCGCGGCCAGTGGTGAAGGCCTGGGCAACAAGTTCCTGGCCCACATCCGTGAAGTGGATGCGATCACCCACGTGGTGCGCTGCTTCGAGAATGCCGACGTCATCCACGTCAACAACAAGGTCGACCCGCTCTCGGATATCGACACCATCGATACCGAACTGGCCCTGGCCGATCTGGACAGCGTCGAGAAGGCGCTGAACCGCGCCGAGCGCGCTGCCAAGGGGGGCGACAAGGAAGCCGCGGCCCGCAAGCCGGTGCTGGCCAAGCTGCAGGCTGCGCTGGCCGACGGCAAGGCCGGTCGTACCGCTGGCCTGGACGAGGAAGAGAAGGCGCTGGTCCGTGACCTGTTCCTGCTGACCCTCAAGCCGGTGATGTACATCGCCAACGTGCTGGAAGACGGCTTCGAGAACAACCCGCATCTGGATGCCGTGCGCGCCCGTGCCGCCGAGGAAGGCGCGCAGGTGGTGCCGGTGTCGGCCGCGATCGAAGAAGAGCTGTCCCAGCTCGACGACGAAGACCGCGACACCTTCCTGGCCGACCTGGGCCTGTCCGAGCCGGGCTTGAACCGCGTGATCTACGCCGCGTACCAGCTGCTGGGTCTGCAGACCTACTTCACCGCAGGCGTGAAGGAAGTCCGCGCATGGACCGTGCGCAAGGGCGCCACCGCTCCGCAGGCCGCCGCCGTGATCCATACCGACTTCGAGAAGGGCTTCATCCGCGCCGAAACCATCGCGTATGACGACTTCATCAAGTACAAGGGCGAGGCCGGTGCCAAGGAAGCGGGTCGTCTGCGTCTGGAAGGCAAGGAATACCGCGTCCAGGAAGGCGACATCCTGCACTTCCGCTTCAACGTCTGAGTTCCTCGCACGTTGATGCCCGCAACGCCCCGCCCTGAGCGGGGCGTTTGCGTTTTTGGGGAGCGCATTCCACACCCGGCATGGACTGGATAAAAAATGACCAGGCACCGAAACCCTTGCCTGGTATGCCTCCGCCTCACTTGTCCACAACAAACCCCCACGCCTCTCCACGCACCATGTGGAAAACCCGCGCGCGGTAGTGCCGGCCGCTGGCCGGCAACCCATCTGACCCGCCCGCCAGCGACGTGGACAATTTCTGACCACCACTGAAAACCGTTGCAGTGCATCGCTCACCCGGGGTTGTCCACAGCAAACCCCCATCGCTTTCCACGGTGTGTGTGGAAAACCGCGATCCGCGGCTGGACAAAAAATAGCCACGCCCTGAAAGCATTGTGCCGCATGGCTTGCATGCACTTGTCCACACCAAACCCCCATGGCTTTCCACGTGGCGTGTGGAAAACACGGTGGCCGCGCCGCATCGCGGGCAACGCGCAAAAAAAAGACGGAGGCAATGCCTCCGTCCTTGATCCCCTATCGGCAGTGAAACGGCGCTTACAACGCCGTACCGCCAAACTTGTGGGTGTACTGCAGGTTGATCGTCCGGCCCACGGTGTCGAACCAGGAGACGTCGTAGTACGGATACGGCGTGTACGTCACATCCTTCGGCGGCAGCTTGTTGGCGATGTTGACCACCGACAGCGACAGGCGCGAATGATCATCGAAGCGGTACTGCAACGACACGTTGTAGCGGTACGTCGCCCCGATCCACGGGCTGTCGCCGCTGTCCGGATCGAAACTCTGGTCATAGCTGTCGTAGGTTGGCAGTTTGCCCAGGCGCGAGCCGTACAGCGTGGCCGACCACGCCGCGTTCTCCCAGGTCACGCTCGCACTGGTCTTGGTGCGCGGAATGTCGAAACCGCTGTTGATCGCGAACTGGTCCTCGACCACATCGCCCTCGAACTGCTGGAAATCGTGCGTCTTCACCCAGGTGTGGTTGCCACTGAGGATGAAATCGCCGATCCCGGTGCTCAGGCGGTAGCGCAGGCCCACATCGATGCCACGGGTCGTTTCGCGCGCGATGTTGATCGGGCTCACGTGCACGCCATACAGGCGGCCATCACTGGTGCGGGTAACCCGGCTGATCGCATCCACGCAGGTCGGCGACGCCGCGTCCGCGTCGCCCAGGCGGCAGGCCGCCTCGTCGCGCAGAATCGTGCTCACATCCATGTCCTGCACCTGGTCGCGCATGTCGATATCGAACCAGTCCACGGACAGATCCAGGCCCGCTGCCGGCGACCACACAAAACCAGCACTCCACGACGTGCTGGTTTCCGGGTCCAGCTGGCGGTTGCCTTCGCGCGTGCGGATCAGGTTCTCTTCGTAATCCGAACAGTCATCGCCGCCGTCCACCGCGCAGGTGTAATAGTCGTTGGCACTGGTTTCATCGTTGCCCGGGCCGGCATACACGTAGTGCAGGTCGGGCGCGCGGAACGCGGTGCCGTAGGAGCCGCGCACCAGCAGCGTGTCGATCGGGCGCCACTCCAGGCCACCGCTCCAGGTCGCCTTGCCGATCGTGTTGCCGGAGTAACGGTACTGGTCGAAGCGGCCGGCCAGGCTGACGTTGAACGTGTCATGCAGCGGCAGGCGCAGCTCGGCCGCGGTCGCCCAGCGGTTGCGGCTGCCGTGCCCGTCCGAATCCTTCCAGCTGTAGTAGTAGTACTGCGTGGCCAGCGGGTCCGGGTTCAGTGCGTAGGACTGATTGCCGAACTCGGCGGTCGCCGCGAAGCCGGCCTTGCCACCCGGCAGCTCGAACAGCTCGCCATTGGTCAGGGTCAGCGCGGCAGTCTCGGTGCGCGACTTCGGGGTATAGGTGGTGCGTGCGGCGATCGAATCGTACTCGCTGCGGCTCAGCGGCCGGTACAGGCGCGCCGGGTCGGCGTTGAACACCGGGAACACGTTGTCGTCGTCATCGGTGTACTCGCCCAGCTGCTCGCCCAGGAACAGTGCATTGGCCTTGGCGGCGATGATCTGCGGCCAGCGGATGCTGGACTGGTACTGCGAATGGCTCAGCGACGCCTCGTATTCCCAGTCCGCACCGAGCGCGCCCTTGAAGCCGGTGGTCACGCTGAAGGTCTTCTGGGTGCTGCGCACCATGCCGTTGTCGAGTCCGCCCATTTCCTCGGGGGAGAACTGGCGCTGCCAGAACTCGACCTGGTCGGTGGCCTGGTTGTAGAAGTAGCCGTCCTCGTTGCCGTCGGCGGCCATGCGGCCCCACTGGGTGACATCGCGCATCAGCGCCAGGTCGTGGTAACCCATCTGCACATCGGCGAACCACTCCGCGCCGTTGTCGAAGGCGTAGCGCAGCGAGGCATAGCCGTTGGCACCGCGGCGTTTGCTCAGGATCGTGCCGTAGCCGATCGAGCGGTCGCTGCCGCAGTAGAAGCCATATCGCGCACGCTCGGCGTACTGGGTGCTGCCGTTGTTCTGGCCGGCCAGCGCATCGCAGGTGGCCTGGCCCGGGTCCAGGTAGTCGTCGTTGTAGTCGGTGCGCAGGTAGGCGCGGCGCAGGGCGCGGGCGCTCTCGGTCGGCGCGTCCAGCGTGGAATCCTGCTGACCACGCTCATAGGCCCACAGCGGGGTCTGCGACTGCAGTTCCAGGCTGTAGACCGCGCTGAAACGGCCGGCGTCGAAGCCACTGGCGATGCTCATGTCGAAGGACTCACCACCGCCTTCGCTGGTGGTGCCCATGCGCATGTCGACCGTGGTGCCATCCACCTGCTTCTTCAGGATGAAGTTGACCACGCCGGCGATCGCGTCAGAACCATAGATCGCCGAGGCGCTGCCGGTCAGCACTTCGATGCGCTCGATCATCCCGATCGGGATGTTGGAGACGTCGGTGAAGTTGCTGCGGCCCTGGAAGGGCATCGGGAAATCGGCGATGCGGCGGCCGTTGACCAGCACAAGGGTGTGGTTGGGGCCAAGGCCGCGCAGGTCGACCTGCTGCGCACCGGGGGAGAAGTCCGCGCCGCTGGAGGACTGCTGGCTCTGGGTCTCGCCCCCGTTCTGGGTCATCGAGCGCAGCACGTCCGGCACGCTGGTGAAGCCGCTGGCCTGGATCTGCTCGGCAGTGATGACGGTGACCGGGGCCGGCCCCTCCACCTGCGCACGCGGAATGCGCGAGCCGGTGACCTGCACCGTATCCAGTTGCTGCACCCCGGGGGCGGGCGTCTGGGCGCCCGCAGTTGCGGCCACACCCATCAACGCCAGCTGGATCGACCACGCCATCGCCTGTTTACGCATGAGAATTCTCGAGAAGAAAGTGTCGGCCTCGAGGGAGGCCTGTCCCCCATTCACATTTCGTGAATGGACGGCGCGCATTTAACGCCTTTTTTACGGGGTTGACCACTGCCAATTTCTCTGGCAAAGAGTGAAAGCGCTTACACGCCCGTTTTATTCAGGGAGGTCAACGTGCACAAGGGTTTCCGGCCGATCCATTCCCTTCTGTGGTT
The DNA here is from genome assembly GCA_003484865.1 of Stenotrophomonas sp. GTDB lineage: Bacteria > Pseudomonadota > Gammaproteobacteria > Xanthomonadales > Xanthomonadaceae > Stenotrophomonas. The sequence continues at coordinate 2,755 of DMZT01000257.1, read as the reverse complement.
GCTGCTTGCAGCGCTCTCGCTCCCCCTCCACGCCCAGAATCCGCGCAGTCTGCAGGATCGGGGCTACCGCTATTACGAGGTCGGCGCCCTGCAGGCCCCGCGGGCGCCCCACACCGAGCCGGCGATGATGCTGATGGGCGGCGGCGAGTGGGTGCCGGCAGCCTTCCAATGGTGGGTGGCGCGCGCCGGCCATGGCCGGGTGGTTATCCTGCGCGCGTCCGGTGCCGATGAGCTGCAGAACCGGCTCTATCGGGAGATCGGCGGCGTGGCATCGGTACAGACCCTGGTGTTCAACAGTCGGCGCGCGGCCGACGACCCGGCCGTGCTGGGGGTGATCGCTGCCGCCGATGCGATCTTCATCGCCGGCGGCGACCAGGCGCGCTATATCCGTTTCTGGAAGGGCACGGCGGTGAACGCGGCGCTCAATGCACACGTCCGCGCCGGCCGGCCGATCGCCGGCACCAGTGCCGGGTTGGCCATCCTGGGGGGCTACAGCTACGGCGCCCTGGATGGCGGCAGCGTGACGTCCCGCCGCGCGCTGCGCGATCCGATGGGCAGGGCCGTGACCCTGGACAGTGATTTCCTGGCCATGCCGTACCTGTCCAACGTGGTCACCGATACCCACTTCGGCAAGCGCGACCGGCTCGGCCGCCTGATCGTCTTCGTGGCCCGTGCCGCCCAGCGCAGTGGGCAGCAGAACATGGTCGGCCTCGGCGTGGATGAAGACACCGCGCTGTGTGTCGAGGCCGACGGCACCGGCCAGGTGTTCAGCCGCGACGGCGGTTTTGCGTGGCTGGTGATGCCGCAGCGCGCGGCCGATCGCCTGCGCGGCGGTAAACCGCTGGATTTTCTCGCCATTCCGGTGACCGGGGTGGGCGAAGGAAGTCGCCTGCATCTGGATGGCTTCCAGGTGGACGACGCGGCGTTCGAGATGACGGCCGATATCCGCGAGGGGCGCCTGCAGCTGCGCCGGTAGATCCACGCCATGCGTGGATGCTGTCGCGCGCGTTGTGAGGTCGCGGCCACGCGCGTGGGTGGCCCGTCGCGCGTGCCATGATGCGGCCTCGTCCCTTGAGAGTGCCTGTCCATGTCGCGTTCTGCTGTGGTGGTGTTGTCGCTGTGCCTGTCGCTCCCGCTGGCCGCCGCCGCCGCCGAGCCTGTACTGGTCATACACGGCGGGGCGGGGGTGGAGCGCAAGGATCTCTCGCCCGCCGAAGAAACCGCCGCGCGCGCGGCCCTGCAGCAGGCGCTGTTGAAAGGCCATGCCGCGCTGGCGGCGGGCAAGCCGGCACTGGAAGCCGTTACCGCGGCGATCACCGTGCTCGAGGACGATCCCACCTTCAATGCCGGCAAAGGGGCGGTGTTCACCCACGATGGCCGCAACGAACTGGATGCCTCGCTGATGGACGGCGCCACGCTCAAGGCGGGCGCGGTGGCCGGCGTGCAGCGCGTGCGCAACCCGATCCTGCTCGCTGAAGCGGTGATGCAGCATTCTCCGCACGTGATGATGGTCGGGCAGGGCGCCGAGGCGTTCGCCAGCAGCCAGGGCATTGCCCTGGTGGATCCGTCCTACTTCCGCACCGACAAGCGCTGGCAGCAGCTGCAGAAGGCGCTGAAGGAAGAGGCCAGCGGCCAGGCCCATGCGGATCTGGAAACGGCGCGGCACTTTGGCACCGTCGGGGCGGTCGCGCTGGACAAGGACGGCAAGCTTGCCGCCGGCACCTCCACCGGAGGGATGACCAACAAGCGCTATGGCCGCGTGGGCGACTCACCGATCATCGGCGCGGGCACCTATGCCGATGCAGGATGCGCGGTATCGGGCACGGGCTGGGGCGAGTACTACATCCGCACGGCGGCCGCGCACGATATCTGTGCCCGCATGCAGTACCTCAAGCAGGGGCCGGTGGATGCAGGACGCGCGGTGATCAACGAGCGCATTCCCGCCCTCGGTGGCGATGGCGGCGCGATCGTGCTCGCCGCCGACGGCCGCGCGGCGACCCCGTTCAACACCCAGGGCATGTATCGCGGCTGGATCGGTGCCGATGGCGTACCGCATGTGGCGATCTTCGCCACCGAAACCCTGCCGTTGCCGGGCCAATAGCCCGTCCCGGCAAGGCAATTCGACATTCATGTGAAAAAGTTCAAAAAGGTTGTTGACAGAACCCTCGTTTATCCCCAAAATTCACGGCTCTTCCACCCCACACCGAAAACGCTTCGGCGCCACGGGACAGGGTGGTAAGGAGGGATACCCAAGCGGCCAACGGGGGCAGACTGTAAATCTGCTGGCTTACGCCTTCGGTGGTTCGAATCCACCTCCCTCCACCAGTTTCATGTTGTGGCAAGAGCTTCCGATGCGGGAGTAGTTCAATGGTAGAACCTCAGCCTTCCAAGCTGATGGTGCGGGTTCGATCCCCGTCTCCCGCTCCATTGAATGAGTTTGAATATATTCAAATTCGTGCCATAATACAAAACTCGCTCACGTAGCTCAGTCGGTAGAGCACCTCCTTGGTAAGGAGGAGGTCGAAGGTTCGATTCCTTTCGTGAGCACCATCTAAGTGCTACCAATTCAGACGATTTCGAGATAAGCAGCCATGGCCAAGGGTAAGTTCGAGCGCACCAAGCCGCACGTCAATGTCGGCACCATCGGTCACGTTGACCACGGCAAGACCACGCTGACCGCCGCACTGACCAAGATCGGTGCCGAGCGCTTTGGTGGTGAGTTCAAGGACTACTCGTCGATCGACGCCGCGCCGGA
>DMZT01000258.1 GCA_003484865.1 Stenotrophomonas sp. | reverse complement strand
CGACCGTTGGTCGGCTGCTTTTCGCGAACACCCGAACGCGCCCAGGTGCGCGTCAGCCGACCAACGGTCGGCTCTACCGGGAGAAATCGCGCACCGCTGGTAGAGCCGACCGTTGGTCGGCTGCTGTTCGTCCCGATCACCGCCCATGTTCCGGGGGGTAGAGCCGACCGTTGGTCGGCTGCCGTTCGTCCCGGCGACATGAACCCCTGTCATGTGGCTTCGGACGGTGGTCAACGTCGGTCAATCGGTGCACGCCGTGTTGCCTGGTCTGCGGACGCTTGTGCCGCGCTTGCGCGCGGGTACCGACCAACGGTCGGTACCTACGAATTGCTGGCGAACGCAATTAGATTCGGATGCGTCCGGATACGTCCGGATGCGTTCGGATGCGCCTCGGCGCATCCGCTTCCGTCAATCCGTGCTGACCGGCTCTTCCGGCTTGGCCGCTTCCGGGCTGACACGCTCGATGGTATGGCGCAGTTCGCGGCCGAGGATGAATTTCGCATCCTTTGCCCACGCGTCCAGGCGCGCATCGAACAGCAGCTTGCTGTTTTCATCGGGCCACACCAGGCGTAGTTCGCGCAGCTTCTGGATGAAACCGCGGAACAGGGTGCGGTCGAAGAACTCCGGCGCGGCCGGCGCATAGAGCAGGCTCAGACGCTGTGCAGCCTGCTGGCACAGGCTTTCCAGCTCGGCCGCGCCCAACGTGCCGGGGCCATTCTTCACCAGCACCGAGATCGCGATGTAATAGCGCTCGAACGCCTGCTGCAGCGAATGGCCGATCGCGCGCAGGCGGAAGACTTCGTCGGTCTGCCCGGTGTTGCGCGCCAGGATGCCGCCGTCGTCATCGTTGATGTTCTGCAGCAGCCCTTCGCGCACGAACACGTTGATGGTCTGCTCGATGCGCTGGGCGAACTCGTCTTCGGTCCACGGCAGGAACAGCTCGGCCTGCAGGAACGGATACACCGTGCGGCCCAGCTGGACCAGCCCGGTACGGCTCATGCGGCGGTTGTTCTGGAAGCAGCAGGCCACCCACGACGAGGCCGTGAACAGGTGGATGACGTTGTTGCGGAAGTAGCTCAGCAGCACCGCGGTGTCGCCGCTCACGCTGAGCACGTCGCCCAGCGGGTGCTTGATGCGGGTGAGGACGTTGATCTCCTCGGCGTGGGCGATGATCCGCTCCGGCGAGTGCGGGGTCACCGTCACCCGGTCCGAGTACGGCATCTCGACCAGCAGGGTCTTGCACAGTTCGATCTGCGCGATCAGGTCCGCCTCGCCCATCGCATGCTTGGGCGTGGACAGCAGCGCCAGCGCGAGCAGGTTGATCGGATTGACGTCGGCCGCGCCGTTGATATGCACCTGGATACGTTCGGCCAGGTGATCCACCGTGCCGGACAACCACGAGGGCTTCTCGTCCTCGCCGACCGGTTGGCCGTTCCAGTCCGGCGCACGCTGGGCGAGCACGTCGTTGAGCGCGATCGGCTCGCCGAAGTTCACCACGACCTGGCCGTAGTTCTGCTTGAGCACCTTCGGGATCGACCACAGCAGCGACCAGATCGATTCCTTTTCCTTCGGCCGCCCGGACAGTTCGTCCAGGTAGCTGCCGCCTTCCATCAGCTTTTCATAGCCGATGTAGACCGGCTGGAACAGCACCGGCTTGCGCGGCTGGCGCAGGAAGGCGCGCAGCGTCATCGAGATCATGCCGCCCTTGGGCTGCAGCAGGCGCCCGGTGCGCGAGCGGCCGCCTTCGACGAAGTACTCGATCGAGTAGCCGCCGGCGACCAGCTGCGCCACGTATTCGCTGAGCACCGCCGAGTACAGCGCGTTGCCACGGATCGAGCGGCGGATGAAGAACGCACCGCCCTTGCGCAGCAGCGTGCCGACCACCGGCAGGTTGAGATTGATGCCGGCCACGATGTGCGGCGGCACGATGCCGCGGTCGTACAGCAGGTAGGACAGCAGCAGGTAATCCATGTGGCTGCGGTGGCTGGGCACATAGACCACTTCGTGCCCGGGCGCGGCCGCCTTGAACTTGTCCAGGTGGTGGACCAGCACGCCGGCATAGATGCGGTTCCAGACATGGCTGAGCATGAAGCTGGCCGAGCGCACCACGGGACTGGAGTAGTCCGCGGCAATTTCCCACGCGTAGGCGTGGGCTTTTTTCCAGGCATCGGCCGGCTTGGAGTTGTCGCGCTTGGCCTGTGAGGCGATCGCTTCGCGCACGGTGTCCGCGTCGAGCACCTTGTCCACCAGCAGGCGGCGGGTCGACAGATCCGGCCCGATCACCGATTCGCGGATGCGGCGGAAATGGGTGCGCAGCACGCGCTGCAGCTTGCGCACGGTGCGCTCGGGGTCCAGCCCCTCATCGACCGTGGTGCGCAGCGAGATCGGCGGGGCAAAGCGCACGATCGTGCTGCGGCCGTTGAGCAGCACCGCCAGCAGGCGACGGAAACGACCCACCAGGGCCCAGTTTTCCGAGAACAGCACCGCGAACCAGCGCCGCAGCGCGTTGAGCACGGTGGCTTCGACCAGCGAGGGGACGTCTTCCTGCAGGCTGCCACCGGCGG
>DMZT01000259.1:3006-5178 GCA_003484865.1 Stenotrophomonas sp. | reverse complement strand
CATCGCGGCGGCAGGCACCAGCAGCAGGAGCCAGCAGGCGGCGCGGCTCAGGCGATAGGCCAGCAGCGTGCTGCGCGGCCAGCCCAGCACGCGGCCATGGCGGCGGCGGACGAACGCGGCGATCGGCCACGCCAGCGCGGCCAGTGCCAACACCGCCACCGCAGCGGTCAGCAACGGCTTGAGCCACAGCGCCGAGCGGTAGCCTTCCGCGACCAGGAACACGTTGAACGGGGAGGAGGAATCCACCGCGAAGCCGACCGGCTTGCCGTCCTTGAGGATGGCGGCCAAGCGCAGTTCGCTGTTGCTCGCCTGCCACAGCCACGGTCCGATCGGCTTGAAGGTGGTCGGCTGCCCGTTGGGCTGCTTCAGGCGCGGCAAGCGCAGGCTGCCATCGTCGAGGGCTTCCAGGCGCGTCTGGGTGAGGATGCCGGTGCGGCCGATGCCGGTCTCGGCGCGACGCGAATCGAGATAGCTCGGTGCGGCCAGCTGGCGTGCCTGCGCCTTGGCCAGCGCCGCGTCGACGGCCGCTGCCGGGGCCGCGGTGCCCGCCGGGAAGTAGCGGTCAGCGAAGTTTTCCAGCAGTTCACGCCGGATCGGGCCGGTGATGCCATTGGCGCCGGCGCTGTTGAGCGAGACGAACAGGCCGACATCGTGATCGCGGAACAGGAACAGCTGTGAGTGGAACGAGTAGGTGTCACCGGCGTGTGACACCACGCGCTGGCCGTTGACATCGATCTCGTAGAAGCCAAGCGCCATGGTGTTCAGTGGCGGCGCGAAGCGGGTCTGCGGGGTCAGCATCAGCTGGCTGGTCGCGGCCTTCAGGATGGCGGTGTCGTGACCGCCGGCCGCACTGAGGTGCGCGATCATGAAGCGCGCCATGTCGCTGCCGGTGGCCGAGAGGGCGCCGGCCGGCGCGGACGGGGTCACTTCGAACTCACGCGGCTTGCCCGAGCCGAGGGCATAGCCCTTGGTGACCAGGGCGCGCAGCGCCGGCGGCAACGGCTGGCGGAAGCTGGCGTGCTGCATCTGCAGCGGCACGAAGATGTGCTGTTCGACATACTCGGCGAAGGGCTGGCCTGACACGCGCTCGACGATGTAGCCGGCCAAGCTGGTGCCGTAGTTCGAGTACGCGGGCACGGTACCTGGCGCGAAGATCTGCGCCGGCACGCGGCGCTTGAGGTACGGCCCCAGTTCAATGCCACCGGCTTCGGCCACGGCCTCGCTGGTCCACATGTACTTGATGTTGGCCTCGAAGCCGCCGGTATGCGTCATCAGCTGGCGCAGCGTGATCGGCAGGCCGCGTTCGGGCACCTTGAAATCCAGGTACTGGTTGATGTCCGCGTCCAGATCCAGCTTGCCCGCTTCCACCAGCTGCATCACCGCGGTCCAGGTCATCAGCTTGGAGACCGAGGCCATCCGGAACAGCGTGCGGTCCGGATCCACCGGGGTCTGCTTGGCCACATCGGAGACGCCGTAGCCGCGGCGGACCAGGATCTTGCCGTCCTTGACCACGGTGACCACCGCACCGGCGATATCGCCGCGTGCGATGGCATACGGCATGAAGCCATCCAGCCAGGTGGTCGCATCGTCGGCGGTCAGCCGGGCAACGGAATCCACGCCGGCAGGCGGTGTGGCCGCCTGGGGTGGGGAGGATGGCCGCTGTGCGTCGGCCTGGAAAGACAGAAACAGCCCACAGCACAAGCCGACAAGCCCTGACAACGCACGCATGTGACGATCCCCTTCAAACCATCTCAATCAGACAACAATATTCCTGATCAGAGAAATGTCAAATGCGCGTGATCGTGATTGGATCCCGCGAACCGGGCTGAATGTGACGATTGGATGCCCAGCGCAGGCCGTTTTTTGACCATTGAGAACGTTTTCAGGGCGCAGAGAAGCGCTTAACGCGGCGAACGCGACAAGAAAGCATCCTGATCAGGATGGCATTCATCTCTACGTAGTATCGTATCGGCAACTTCACCAGCAATAGCCCAAAGGTCCTGTCGATGAGCCCCAAAAGCCCGACGCTCGGAACCCTGCTGCGCGGTCTGCGCACCCGCCAGGGATGGACGCTCAAGGAAATGAGCGAGCACACCGAAATTCCGCTGTCCACGCTGTCCAAGATCGAGCATGACCGCTTGACCTTGACCTACGACAAGCTGCAGCACCTGT
>DMZT01000259.1:0-2906 GCA_003484865.1 Stenotrophomonas sp. | reverse complement strand
CTGTCCCAGCGCTTGAACCTGCGCATGTCCGAGCTGTTCTCCGAGCCGGAGACCGACAGCGCGCCCAAACCGGTCACCGCGCGGCGCAGCCTCGGCTCGCTCGACAAAGCGCTGCGGGTGCAGACCGACAACTACGATTACTACTATCTGTGCACCGAACTGCGGCGCAAGCGGATGATCCCGATCCTCACCAAGGTGCGGGCCAAGACCACCGCCGAGTTCGGTGAGCTGGTCCGCCACCCGGGCGAGGAGTACGTGCATGTGATCGAAGGCCGCATCCAGGTCCACACCGAGTTCTACGATCCGGTGGTGCTGGAGACCGGGCAGGGCATCTACATCGACAGCCAGATGGGCCACGCCTACATCGTCGATACCGGCTGCGAGGAAGCGGTGCTGCTGGCCGTCTGTGCCAGCGCGGACGAGGATCTGATGGAATCGCTGATCACCCTGCATGAGCAGGAGGGCGGGGTCTGACCTTCCCCAGTCTCACCACGTCGCCTCCAGCCGGCGGAACGGCTGCGTGAGCAGTACACCGCGTGCGTCGTAGTCAGTGAGCCTGCGCCCATCCACCCGCACGGACGTCGGGCGTGTCCGGCTCGGCCACCACACGCGCACCGCGGTGTCCTTGCGCAGTCCCTTGCCCAGCGTGACCTGCAGCGCTCCGTCGCGCTGCCGGGCCTGCAGCGCCAAGGTGCCATAGGCGGTCGGCAGGCGATCCACGGCCAGCCCATCGCCGGCCAGCCATGACGGCGGGGTGCCCGGCAGCAGTGACAGTGCGTCATCGTCTTCGCGCATCAGCATCCCGAACAGCGTGCGCCCGTATTCGGCACCGATCCAGGTATGCGGCATGTCGCCGAGGTAGCGCGGGAAGCGCAGCCGCGAGTGCACCACCTCGGCCAGCACCTGCCATTCCAGCGGGCGGCGGTCGTGCAGCAGGCCCTGCAGCAGTTCGTCGGCCGCCTCGGGCTGGTCCAGGTGCACGTAGCTCAGCACGTTGCGGATTTCATACGGCGTGTAGGCGTACAACGCGCCCGGCTCGCCGCGCTTGCGCACATCCTGCAGATACCGCGCGAACGTGGTGCGCAGTGCCTCGGCCGGCAGCACATCCTGTGCGCCGGTCGGGTCGAGCGCGATCGACACACCGGTCGGGTCGCCATCGCCAAGGTCGGCCGAAGAGGGAATGAAGTCGATGCCCTTCCACGCCATCGTGGCGCGGATCGAGGCAGCCAGCGCATCGTGCAGGGCGGTGTACTGATCGCGCGCCCACGCCGCGGTTTCGTGATCGCCCAGCGACTCGGCCAACCACGCGCCGTCATGCCAGCCCTTCAGGCCCCAGTAGTCGTCCCAGTAGCTGTGCGTGGGCGACGGGTAGCCCTCGTGGCTGATCGATGGCGCCAGGATGCCGGCGAAGCGTTCGGGCGCGGGCTGGCTGGCCATGTAGCCCGGCACCAGCGTGCGCTCGCGCAGTTCCTGCAGGAAGCGCATCGCTGCTTTCACCTTGGGCAGGTAGGCGCGCACCGATTCCGGGCCGCCATCCAGCCGCGCGACGTCGGCGACCAGACTGATGTACTGGCCTTGGCTGTCGTATTCGATATCCGAGCCGAAGCCGGTGTTGACGCTGCCGTCGTCGTTGAGGATCGGCGAGACCAGGCCGTTGGCGTGCACGCCGTGCTCGCTGTACCAGGCGAGGTAGTCGCGCGCGACCTGGGATTCGCCCATGCGCAGCAGCACCGCCGAGGTAGCCATGCCGTCGCGGATGAAGGAGCGGTTGTAGTTGCGCGGGCCGGGCTGCATCGCCGGGCCGGTCTGGTTGATCAGCATGTAAGCGGCCTGCGCGCGCAGCATGTCCACCAATGAGGGATCAGGCAGGCGCAGGCCGACCTGGCCCAGGCGCGCCTGCCAGTCGTCCGACGCACGTTTGGCCAGCGCGTCGTACGCGGCATCGGGTGCACGGGGTATGCCGGAGAGACCCAGCGCGGGCGCATCCGGCAGGGAGCCGTCTTTGGCTGCTGCCGCGGTGCCGAGCGGGAAGGCGACCACCACCGAGTGGCTGGCACCGGGCGCAAGCTGCACGCGGTAGGCCAGCGCCGCGGAGGCCAGGCCATCGGTATCGCGTGCCTGCGTGGCGGCGGGCAAGGTGCCGCTGGCGATCGCCGCGGTGATCTCGCTGCTGCCGTCCGGGCCGAATGGTGCCGCGCCGGCAGCATCCACCGGCGTCAGCGACTGCAGCAGGGCGCGACCATTGATGCGCACGCGTTGCCCCTCGATGGCGACCTCGCGGATCGGTGAGAGGCCACCGTTCTGCCACGGCGGATTCATCTGCATCGGCCGTACCGCCAGGGTCAGGGTGCCGTCAACGGGGGCACTGCCGGTGTTGCGCAGGCGGTGACGCACGAAGGTGACCGGCTGGCCATCGAGCTCGACCGCAAACGCTTCGCTCTGCAGTTCCAGCCCGGGTTGTGGCGACCAGGTGGCCGAGGGCATCGGCTTCCAGCCGTCGCGCAGTGCGTGCTGCACCGGTTGGTCGGCGGCGCCTGCGGCAACACCGTCGGCATTGCGCCAGATCGGCTGCACCAGCGGTGCGCCCTTGAAGGCCTCGAGGTTGCCGTACTCGTCGAAGATCGATTTCTGCCGGCCGGCATGGATGCCGACTGCGGTCCAGTAGGTCTGCTGCAGGTGCAGCGAGGCCGGGAACAACGCGCGCTGCGCGCCACTGGCGGCAATCTGGTAACGCTTCATGGGCGTCATCACCGCCTTCGGCCCGAGCAGGCGCAGGCGGTCGACCTGTGGCGCGTCGCCCTCCACCGTCAGCCGCAGCGCCGTGGCGGTCACGGCCGCAGTGCCGGCCAGCCAACTCTGCTGGCGTGCAGCGGCCTGCGGATCGCGCGCAAGCTCCACCCAGCTAC
>DMZT01000260.1 GCA_003484865.1 Stenotrophomonas sp. | reverse complement strand
GCCCGATCCCGCCGCGCGTGCGCGTGCCCTGTGGCAGGAGGGCCGCCCACGCCAGGCGCTGGCGCTGCTGTACCGCGCGAGTGTGGAGTCGATGAGCGAACGGGCGCAGATCAACCTGCCCCCGGGTGCGACCGAGGCCCAATGCCTGCGGGCCTCGCGACGGATGCCGGCCGAGGCCGACCGCAGCCTGTTCGCGCGCATCGTGCGGGTCTGGCAATACGCGGCCTATGCCGGCCGACTGCCCAGCGATGATGACTTCGATGCGCTGGCGACGATTCTGCAGGCCCAGTTCGGGTGGCGCGCGTGAGCGCCCGCCTGCGCTGGCTGCTGGTCGGCCTGGGCCTGCTGGTGATCGGCGTACCGCTGGCGATCCTGTTCCTGCGCACCCACGAGCGGGTGACGCACACAGAGCACCTGCCGCCACAGGGCGAAGCCAGCTACAACCCGCTGTACGTCCTCGGCCAGGCGCTGCGTGCGGACGGGCTGACCGTGCAGTCGCGGCCACGCCTGGACCTGACCCGGATGCCGCTGGCGCCGGGCGATACCCTGGTGCTGCTGCAGGACAGCGCGGAAGTGCCCGCACCTGCCGTAGCAACGCTGATGGCCTGGGTGGAGCGTGGTGGGCACCTGATCGTGCGCACGCCACCGGTGGGCAAGGACACCGCCCGCAATGGCCCGCTGCTGGACGCGCTCGGCGTGGACAGCGCGGACCGCGGAAGCTATTGCCAGCAGTTCCACGTGCGCGATGACCCGCAGCATGTGGAGTTCTGCACTGGCCGCCGCTTCGCGGTGGAGCCACCCGCGGGCATGGGGCTCGAGCGCGAGTGGGGCAACGCGGCCAATCGGGTCTTCGCCCGCCTGCGCCACGGCCAGGGGCGCATCGATGTGCTGGCCGACATGGCCTTCATGCAGGGCAAGGGCCGGCCCAACCCGACCGTTCCGCCAAACGCTGCCAACGCCCTCGTTGATGGCCTGCACGACAAAGCCCACCGCGATCTCACCCGCTACGTGCTGGCGCCCAACTACGGCAAGGGCACGATGTGGCTGGTCTACGCTTCGCGCCCGCCGTCGTTGTGGAACCGCGTGTTCTACCTCGGCTGGCCGGTGTGGGCGCCGTTGCTGCTGGCCCTGCTCGGCTGGCTCTGGCAGCGCACCCAGCGCCTGGGCAGTGAACTGCCCTCGCCTGCCGCGGAACGCCGCTCGCTGCTCGAACACATCCGCGCCAGCGGCGACCACCTGTTGCGCTTTGGCAAGGCACCGCTGTTGTATGACGCGGTCCGCCGCGCGTTCCTGGCGCGTCTGCGGCGGCGTTCGCCGAGTGCGGCCGCACTGACCGGCGAGGCCCGGGTACAGGCCGTCGCCACCTTGCTGCAGTGGTCGCACGAGCGCGTGCAGACTGCCTTGACCCCACCCGCTTCCCACGACGTCGCCGGCCTGCGCGACCGCATCCGCCTGCTGATCCAGATGAGAAACCTGCTATGACCGAGCCGACGCTTCCGCCGCCGTTGTCCCCGCCTGCCGTGACGCCATCCCCATCGCCGTTGTCCGAGCGCGTCGATGCCGTGCGCGAGGCCGTGGGCCGCGCCTTCATCGGCCAGCCCGAGGTGCTCGACCAGATCCTGATCGCGCTGCTGGCCGGCGGCCACGTGCTGATCGAAGGCGTGCCCGGGCTGGGCAAGACCCTGCTGGTGCGCGCCCTCGCCCAGGCGTTGGAGCTGGACTATGGCCGCGTGCAGTTCACCCCGGACCTGATGCCCAGCGATGTCAGCGGCCATGCGGTGTACGACCCGAAGACCGAGAGCTTCAAGATCCGTCGCGGCCCGGTGTTCACCAACCTGCTGCTCGCCGATGAAATCAATCGGGCCCCGGCCAAGACCCAGTCGGCCCTGCTGGAAGTGATGCAGGAAGGCCAGGTCACCATCGAAGGCAAGGCGTTCGCGCTGTCCCCGCCCTTCCTGACCCTGGCCACGCAGAACCCGGTCGAGCAGGAAGGCACCTACCCGCTGCCCGAAGCACAGCTGGACCGCTTCCTGCTCAAGGTGCTGATCGATTACCCGACGCTGGACGACGAGAAGCGCATGGTCGATGCGATCACCACCGGCCGCAGCGCGGCCGACTTCGATCTCTCGCAGGTACCACGCGTGCTGAGCGGGGCCGACGTGGTCGCGCTGCAGCAGGCGACCGCGGCGATCACGGTCGATCCGGAAGTGATCGACTACGCGGTGCGGATCGTGGCTGCCACCCGGCAGTGGCCGGGTATCGCCCTCGGCGCCGGGCCGCGCGGCAGCATCGCGCTGGTGCGTGCGGCGCGTGCGCAGGCGGTGCTGTCCGGCCGTGATTTCGTCACCCCCGATGACGTACGCGACATCGCCAAGCCGGCGTTGCGCCACCGCATCGCCTTGGCACCGGAACTGCAGATCGAAGGGCAAAGCGCCGACGATGCCTTGACCGCGCTGCTGGCCAAGGTGGACGCACCGCGCAAATGAGGGCGCGCGTCCTCCATCGCGAGCGATCGGCATGAGGCCGGGCGCGCTGCTGCTGGCATTGCTGGCCGGCTGGGGCCTCCTCGGCGTGCCGGTGGTGCTCGGCGCCTGGCCGCAGGCGGTCTGGTGGGCGATCGGTGGCGGCGTGGCGCTGATTGCGCTGGTGGACCTGCTGCGCCTGCGCCGCCGTCT
>DMZT01000345.1:7168-22045 GCA_003484865.1 Stenotrophomonas sp. | reverse complement strand
GGGGCGGCTTCTCCTGCCGCCAGCGCACGCAGCCGGTGCACACGGTAGGACGCGGCATCGGCCAGGTACAGACCACCCTCGGCATCGAGCGCGAGCGCGGTGGGACGGGCGAAGCGCGGTTGCGGCGGCACCCCCGCCAAGGCCAGCTGATGCCCCTGCGCCGAGATCTGCACCACCTTGCCGTTGATGTCGCTGGCATAGATCACCCCGTCGTGGGTCACCGCCAACGACAGCGGACCACTGAGCAGGCCCCCATCGGCGACGCGGGTGCTCAGCGTGCCATCCGGTGCAAGCTGGCGGATCGCGTTGTTGAACAGGTCGGCGATCAGCAGATTGCCGTGCGGATCCAGTGCCAGCGCCACCGGCGTATCCAGGCGGGTGACCGTGCCCAAGCCATCGAGCATGCCCGGGCGTTCGCCGCCCGCGACGGTATGCACCCGTCCATCGGGTTCGATGATGCGGATACGGTCGTTGTAGGTATCGGCCACGTACACGCGGCCGCCGGCGTCCACCGCCACGCCCATCGGCCCATCGAAACGCGCCTGCGCGGCCGGCCCGTCGACGAAGCCCCGCTGGCCATCACCGGCCAGCGTGCTCACGGTGCCGTCCACCGCGATGCGGCGGATCACGTGATTGCCGGTATCGGCGACGAAGACGTTGCCGCTGGCATCCAGCGCGATCCCGGAGGGCGTGTTGAACTGCGCCTGCAAGGCAGCGCCATCGCGCCAGCCCTCGCCCTGCCCGGCCAGGGTGTCTACGCGGCCGTCGGGATGGACGCGGCGGATGCGGTTGTTGTCGCCGGCATCGGCGATGTACACGATACCGTGTGCATCCACGGCCACGCCGTACGGATCGGCAAAGCGCGCCTGGGCGGCGGGGCCTTCCGTGCTGCCGCCGACGCCGTCGCCGGCCAGCACGCTGATCTGCGGCGTCCAACCCAGGACCGTCGCCACCGGGCCCGGTGGCGGTGCCGGCGCTGCCGGTTCGCGCAGGAAGGTCCAGACCAGCGCTGCCGCCATCAGGGTGGCGATCAGCACCACCATCGTCCATCGTCCGCGCGTCATCGCCATCCTTGCCTGCTGCTGTTCGGGACACGACCTTAGCCGCTCGCAGCGCGCCTGCAAACCCTGCACGACGAACGCGACTTGTGCGGACGCCACGTTCCGGTTTCAATCGGGGTTCATTCCATGGAAGGACACCGTCATGCGGCGCCTGCAACGTCATCGTAGTGCCCTGGTGCTTGCGCTGGCGATCGCAGTCAGCAGTCCCGTCCACGCCCGTGTCGACACCGGCGATGGCACGACGGCGCCACAGGCGCAGGTCCTGCGCGACGCCGTCGCCGATGCGGCCGGTCAAGCCGCACAGGGCGACACGTTGGGTGCACTGATTGCCTTTGAACGCCTGCTGGCGAGCCCTGCCCTGCTCACGCTGTCGCAGGCCGACCGTCTCGAGGCCTACAGCCAGGCGGCGTGGACCGCGCTGCAGACCGGTCAGACGGGGCTCGCACGAACATACCTGCAGAGCGCACGCCAGCTGTCGCCGGATGAACCGCGTGTGCTGTATCTGCTCGGGGCACTGGATACCCAGGAGGGCAATCCGCTCGACGGCATCCGGAACATCACCCGTGCAGTTCAGCTGGCGCCTTCGTTCGCGGGCGATGTCAGCATCAACATGGCCGCGCAGTTCATCCAGCGGTTGCAGGGCGAGGAGGATGTGTTGCGCGCGTTCCTCGAGGTGCTGTTCGAGCGCCAGTGGAAGCCCGATGGCGTGGAGCCGACTGATTTCTGGCGTGCGCTCGCGCTGCTTCAGATCAATGCCGAGCAGTCCGAACGGGTCGCGGCCACCCTTGCACGCATAGATACCCCGATGGAAGTCATCGCCCTGCGCGCGGACAAGCGCTTTGATCGCTTCATCGATCGCGACAGCCCTCGTTTCGATCCACAACAGTCTGCCCAGCGCCATCTGGACACGCTGCGGCTGGACACGCTGCTGGCGCCGGAGAACGTGACCGCGCTCTCTGCGATGAGCGAGGCGATGCTGCTGATGGGAAAGAACGAGGACGTCCTCGCGATGACGGACCGGGCGGCCAAGGTGGCTGCCGGCCCGGGCATTCCCGACACCTTCGAGGGGTCCGGCGACCTCGCGTGGCTGCTCAACAGTCGTGCCATCGCCCAGCGACGGCTGGGCGACATCGAGACGGCGATGGCCACCATGACGCTCGCGGGCCGCTTCTCGGAGGGCGGCGGCAGCAATGTCAGCCAGCGCCTGAATCTGGCCGTGTGGCAGACCGGCATCCTGCGGCCCCGCCAGGCACTGGAGACCGCCAACGGCATCGGCGACAACCTCAGCCCGTACGGTGAAGCGGTGCAGCAGTGGGTGCGCTTTGCGGCCTACCGCCAGCTTGGCGATCTGGCCCGTGCCGAACAGGCAAAGGCATGGCTCCAGGCGCATGACGATGTTGCCGCAGGCTATTTCATGGAGGCCCTGCTGGAGGACAACGCCTTGGACGCCGCGGCCGCGCATCTGATCGGCAGACTGCAATCCACCCAGCACCGCAGCGATACCCTGCTGTCGGTCCAGCGCTTTGTCACGGTGCCCTCGCTGCCCGGCGATGCGGAGCGCGATCGCCGCTGGTGGCAGGTGGTGGCGCGCCGCGATGTCCAAGCGGCGTTGAACGCCGTCGGCCGCAGTGACGCGTACGCGATCGTCGCACGCGGCTCCTCGCGCTGAGCCCGGCCCCTACTTCGCCGGCGTCTCCACCTTGAACCCCATCGCTTCGCGGTAGCGCACGTACAACGCGCTGACCTTCTCCACATAGGCCAGCGTCTCGGCATACGGCGGCACCCCCTTGTAGCGCGTCACCGCACCGATCCCGGCGTTGTACGCTGCCGCAGCCAGTACGCGGTCGCCTTTGTAACGCCGCAGCAACGCCTTCATGTAACGCGCACCACCGCTGATCGACTGCTCGGCCGAGAGGGGATCGGCCACGCCGTATTCGGTGGCCGTATCGGGCATCAGCTGCATCACGCCCTGCGCGCCCTTGGGTGAGATCGCGCCGGCATCGAAGCCACTCTCTGCATGCGCGATCGCGCGCAGCCAGGCATCGTCCACGCCGGTGGCCTTGGCTGCCGCCTTGAACTGCTTGGCATGCCGGTTCAACTGCGGCGTACCGACCTTGCCCAGCCCTTCGTGCGCCGGCTCGCCCGGGGGCGTGGCCACGGTGAACTTCAGGAACACGCGTGAGCCGGGCAGGTTGCGGGTGGAGTAGACCAGCGCACCGTCCTGCTCACGCTCATACAGGGTGCCGCTGAAGACGCCCATGTTGCCCCACAGGTTGGGGGTCTGCACGGCGTTGTCGTCGATCTGCTGCGCGGTGCATCTGGAGCCCGGCTCCGGCGCGGTGGACAGGCTGACCGTGTTGCTCTGCACGCAGCGATAGACCGTGCGCGCCGATGCCAGGCCAGGCAGCAGCAACGACAACAGGGCCAACGCGGCAGGCAGGGTCGGATTCATCGGGCTCGGATCGGGGCACGGAAGGGTGCGGCGCGATGATCCGGCCGGGGGCGCGAACCGAAGGTGAATACCGGGCTGCCGCTGGGCACGCGCTGGCGCCCTGCCCAGGGCTGACGGATTCAACCCCTCATGGAGCGTCCCGTCTCCACTCCCGCCCGTCCCGGCGCGCGGCAGTGTTTCAATCCCCGCGGACTGATGGTCATATAGCGGCTCGGGGCAGTGAGTGCCCTGGCCCGTCGGGCTGCCATGGAACCCCTTTTCGACTAGGCATCGAGGTCTGTTTGAACCGCGCCAGGATCATCGCCGTCACTGTAGTGCTCGCCCTGCTTGGCGCCCTGGTGCCGATCGCCACGGTGTTCTATTTCACCTGGAGCCGCGCCAGCGAGTCCGAGCAGGTGCGGCTGCAGACCACGGCCGAGCGCACCCTGCAGCGCGCGCATCGTGCCTACGAGATGGCACTGACCACCCTGCACGAGCTCAACCAGAGCACACTGGTGCCCTGCTCACCCGAGCACCTGCAGCTGATGCGCAGCCTGGCCATGCGTACCCATTCGGCCGAGCAGGTGGGCTACTTCGAGCAGGGCCGGCTGGTCTGCAATTCGTGGGGGCCGGTGACGGCCGAGATCCCGCAGCCCACGCCCGGGTACGTGACCGCCGAAGGCGCCGGCATCACCCTCGGCGTCCGGCCGCTGGCCGGCAATCTGGAGCAGCCGTTGATGGCGCTCAGCTTCGGGCAGTACGACATCCTGATGGACCCGGCGCGGCTGGTCGATGTGATCGCCGACCCCAACGTGCGGCTGGCGGTAGCCAGCCCGGACGGGCGCCTGATCGCGCAGCAGGACATCCAGGACCAGAAGCTGCTGCAGCGGTTGCTGCGCGAGCCGGCCAGCGGCATGGAAAGCCAGACGCTCTACGCCACCGCGCAGGACCAGGAGTGGTTGGCCGTTGCGACCGCCCCGCGCACCGATCTGGTCGCCGCGTTCCGCCACCAGATCGGGCAGTTCATTCCGCTGGGCGTGCTCGGCGCGCTGGCGGCGATCGGGGGTGTGGTGTGGCTGTCGCGGCGGCGGCTGTCGCTGCGGGGCGAACTGGCCACGGCGGTGCGCAGGCGCGAGTTCTTCATGCACTACCAGCCGATCATCGAGCTGGACACCGGCATCTGCGTGGGCGCCGAATCGCTGGTGCGCTGGCGTCGGCCCGATGGCACGCTGGTGCGGCCGGATCTGTTCATTCCGCTGGCCGAGGAAGCCGGGCTGATCGAGGCGCTGACCGATCAGGTCATCGACCATGTGATCGCCGACATGCGCACGCTGCTGATACAGGACCGCACCGCGCACATCGCGATCAACCTGGCCGCCGAGGATGTCAGCAGTGGCCGGGCGTTGAAGGTGCTGTCGAGCAAGCTGCACGGCACCGGCATCCACCCCCAGCAGATCTGGCTGGAGGCGACCGAGCGCGGCTTCATCGATTTCCGCCGCGCGCGCACCAGCCTGGCCAATGCGCGGCGCATGGGTCACTGCGTGGCGATCGATGACTTCGGTGTCGGCTATTCCAGCCTGCAGTACCTGCAGCAGCTGCCGCTGGATGCACTGAAGATCGACAAGTCGTTCATCGATGCGATCGGCACCGACAGTGCCACCAGCCCGGTGACCTCGCACATCATCGACATGGCCAAGACGCTCGGGCTGTTCACCGTGGCGGAGGGCGTGGAAACCCCGGCCCAGCTCGCCTATCTCCAGGCGCGCCAGGTGGAGTTCGGGCAGGGGTGGCTGTTCTCGAAGGCACTGCCGCCGGCGGAGTTCATGGTGTTCCACCAGCAGCGCCAGCAGCAGTACGGGCCGGCACCGGAGGACATGCAGAACCCCAACGGCGACACGCCGGCCTGAGCCGTTGCGTCATTCCGCCTCGAGGCCGGCCAGCGTCATCACCCACGCCGGGACCTGCGGCTCGCCAGCATAGAACGCCTTCGGTCTGCCCTCGGCCATCGCCCAGCGCTGGATCCAGCTGATGCCCCCGGCGCCGTTGTAGCCATCGGCATGCTGGTAGGCCGGATCCTGCAGTGCCGCCTCCAGCGAGATGAAGCGATAGCCGCGCCGGCGCGTGGCGGCGACCAGTTCTTCCACACAGTCCGCGCTGAGCGCATTGGCGTGGATCAACCACACCTGTGCAGGCAACCGGCCCAGCAGCTGCTGCCCCCGCTGCTCGTAGTAGTCCAGCTTGTTGAGCATGTAGGGCACATAGCCGCGACGCAACTGGCGCAGGCGAGCCTCCCGCGCGACCGGATCGGGCTCGGTATCGCGCACGTGATCGTAGGCGAAGGCCCAGATCCATTCGCTGTTGTCGACCGTGACCGGCGCGACCTGATAACCATGTTGCTGCAGGAACGCGCCGAGCGCAGCGCGTTCCTGCGGTGACTGCCCGGCACGCAGATACGGATGCCGGAACCAGCGCGGTGCCTGCCCGGTTTCGGCCAGCAGTGGGCGCAAGGTGGCTTCACCGCGCAGGATGTCCTGCTCATACGCGGCCAGGCCGATCGCGTGCAGATCGACATGGCCGTAGGTGTGGTTGCCCAGCTCGACACCGGCATCGCGCCAGTCGCGCAGCATCTGTACCCGCGTCGGCTGCACCTGTCCGTCCAGCGCCAGCTTGACCTCGTTGACGAACCCCACCACCGGCACGTCGGCCCGCTTCAGGGCTGCGATCAACTGTGCATGACGGGCGGCAAGCTCGGGCTCGGCGCGTTCGTCCAGGCGCTGCCAGGGCAGATCATCGATCGTCAGCGCGATGCGTCGATCCGGCTCAGCCGCCTGTGCGACCCCGGCCAGGCACAGCAGCGCCAGCAGGCCAGTTCGAAGGACTCCGTTACGCACCTGCCACTCCCATCGCGATACCCGGCCCCAGCATAGCGCCGGGTATCGCGGCTCACCTTGCCGTGTGCGGCGGCTCGGCTCAGTGCGCGATCGGGGCCCACGCACGCGGCTGGCGCAGCACCACCACCAACGTGGCCAACAGCAGCACCAGCAGGACCGCCGGCAGCCAGCGCTCGCCCACGGTTTCCAGCATCACCCCGCCGACGATGCCGGCCAACGCGATCGCCAGGTTCCAGCCGGTCACCACGAACGACTGCGCGATGTCACCGGCCTCATCGGCGCGACGTGCCACCGCGGTCTGGAACTGGGTGGCAACGCCCCCGAACGACCCCCCCCACACCACCGTGCCGATCAGCAGCACCCACGGTGTGCCGGGCCACAGTCCGAACGCCACGGCCGACAACGCAAACGCCAGCGTGCTGGCGATGACCAGTTCGCGCAGCCAGCGGTCCACCAGCAGCCCGGTGATCCAGATGCCGACCAGCGCGGCCACGCCGAACACCAGCAGCAGGCGATCCAGCCAGGCCGCCGCGCCGGACAGCGCCGCGAACGGTTCGATATAGGTGTAGAGCACGTTATGCGCCAGCACGTACAGGAACATCGTCAGCAGCGCAGTGCGCATGCCGCGCAGCCGCAGTACGTTGCCCAGCGGCTGCTGCGCCGCCGCGCCCGGGGCCGGCAAGGGTGGCAGCACCAGCCGCGCCCACACCAGCAAGCCGACGCTCAAAAGCGACATCAACCCGAACGCCCAGCGCCAACCAATGGTCTGGCCGAGCAGGGTGCCGGCCGGAATGCCGAGCGACAGTGCCAGCGGCGTTCCGACCATCGCCACCGCGATCGCGCGGCCCTGCAGCTGCGGCACCACCATGCGGCTGGCATAGCCGGCCACCAGCGACCACAGCAGGCCCGCGCTGATGCCCGCGCAGAAGCGCGCGACCAGCATCAGGCCGTAGTGGTGCGTCATCGCGGTGATGGTGTTGACCACCACGAAGCCGGCGATCGCAGTGAGCAGCAGCGGGCGCCGCGGCCAGCGCCGGGTCAGCGCGGTCATCGGCAATGCGGCGACGAGCGAGCCCAGGGCGTAGATCGTGACCAGCTGCCCGACCAGCGCGCGGCTGACGCCGAGATCGGCGCTCATCGGGGAGAGCAGGCCGGCCGGAAGCGCCTCGGTGAGGATGGTGATGAAGCCCGCGCAGGCCAGCGCCAGCAGCCCGCCGAACGGCAACCGGCTGGCGGCGTTGGGCAGGGGGAGGGCGGTGGAATCGACCGCGTGCCCGCTCATGGGCGCGCCTGGGTGGGTGCCGCATCGAAGGACGTGGGCTCGCGGAGGTCCGGGAGGGAAGACATGGGGGCACCAGCAGAAGGGGGAGCGCCACGGTAGGCGGTGAGCCGCCAGGGAAACAGCCGGGTGGCGCTCCGCACATTCCGGACCGGCGAGGCCGCAATCGGTGAAGCGCCCTCCCCGCAAGGTCTTCGGCCGGCACCAGGCACCCGCGCACCGCAGTGTTGCGGGCCAATGCCGCCGGCGCCCGCCCCGCAGGTCCTGCCGGCCGTTACAGTGCCTCTTTCACCCCGTGCAACCGCCCATGTCAGCCTTGGACAACCTCGGCAACCTGCAGACCTTCGTGCAGGTCGCCGACACCCGCAGCTTCGTCGAGACCGGCCGCATGCTCGGCATCTCCGCCTCGGCGGCCGGCAAGACGGTATCGCGGCTGGAGCAGGCACTCGGCGTGCGGCTGTTCCATCGCAGCACCCGCAGCGTCACTCTCACCGCCGAGGGCGAGCGCTTCCTGGTCCGGTGCCGGCGCATCCTCGATGAGCGTGACGCCGCCCGCGATGAGCTGGTCCAGCAGACCGAGGCGCCCACGGGGGTGCTGCGGGTCAGCCTGCCGCTGGTCGGCGACATCTCGCTGCCGCTGCTCACCGAGTTCATGGCCGCTTATCCCGGCATCCGCCTGGAGCTGGATTTCGATGACCGCCTGGTGGATGTGATCGAGGAAGGCTTCGACGCCGTGCTGCGGGTCAGCGCGCCGACCGACTCGCGCCTGAGCGCGCGACAGCTCGGCGTGTTCCCGCGCTATCTGGTCGCCTCCCCTGATTACCTGGCGCGGCGCGGCACGCCACGTGTGCCCGAGGACCTGCTGCACCACGACTGCCTGCACTACCGCTTCCCCAGCAGCGGCAAGCTGGAACCGTGGCCGCTGCCGCAGACGCCGGGCGCCGCCCCGCTGGCACTGCCGGTCTCGATGGTCAGCAATACGATCGAAGCGCGGCTGGCCTTCGCTCTGGCCGGGCGCGGCATCGCTTACATCCCCGAGCACTCGGTGCGCGAAGCCCTGGCCGACGGCCGCCTGCAACGGGTCATGGCTGACCGCATCCATGCCTGCGGCACCTTCTACCTGCTGTGGCCCTCCGGCCGCCATGTGCTGCCCAAGCTGCGGGTCTTCATCGATTTCATCAGCGCCCGGCTGACGGGGGTCAGCTGCTGAGCAGGCGGCGTTCATCGCCCTGCCGCCGGGCGGTTTTATACTGGCCACGCGGCAGCCAGCCGCCTTTGTTGCCGAGGTAGGCCTACATGCGCCATTGATGCCGCCGTCGTCTGACGGCCCGTCTCCACCCGCCTGTTCTGCAGGAGGGGAGTCTTTGGCATCCAATGGAGGTCGCATGACCGCATTCGCTCTCACGCTCGATCGCGTGACGCATACCCTGCCCGACGGCCGGGTCCTGTTTTCCGAACTGTCCGCCGCGTTCGACGGCACCCCGACCGGCCTGGTCGGGCGCAACGGCGTGGGCAAAAGCCTGCTTGCGCACCTGCTCAGTGGCGATCTCACGCCCACCGCCGGCCGCATCCTGCGCAGCGGGCCGGTGCACCTGCTCACGCAGCACAGCGGCGGACCCGCTGGCCGCATCGCCGATCTGGCCGGCGTCGGCGCGGTGCTTGATGCCCTGCACCGTATCGAAGCCGGCAGCGTCGATCCGGACGACTTCACTCACGTGGGTGAGCGCTGGGACCTTCGCGGGCAGCTGCAGGCGCAGTGGCAGCTGCTCGGGCTGCCCGCGCTGGATCCCCTGCGGCCGGCGGCCACGCTCAGCGGTGGCCAGGCGATGCAGGTCGCGCTGGCCGGTGCGTTCCTGTCCGGTGCCGAGGGGCTGATCCTGGATGAACCCAGCAACCACCTCGACGCCGCCCACCGCGCACGCTTGATCGAGGCGCTGCAGCGCTGGCACGGCGGCCTGATCGTGATCAGCCACGACCGCACGCTGCTGCGGCACATGACGCGCATCGTCGAACTGTCGCCAAGCGGGCTGCGCCAGTACGGCGGCAACTACGATCTCTACGCCGAACAGAAGCAGGACGAGCGGCGCAGTGCCGAGGCCGAGCTGGCCCTGCGCAAGCGCGAGCGTCGCCAGCAGCAGACCGAGCTGCGCGATCAGCGTGAGCGCATGGAGCATCGGCAGGCGCGCGCCACACGCGATGCACGCACCGCCAACCAGGCACCGATCCTGCTCGGTGGCATGAAGAACCGCAGCGAGCACAGCGCCGGCCGCTGGCAAACACAGCAGAGCGAGCGACGTACCGAACTGGATGCGCGCGTGCGCGAGGCTGCCGGGGAGGTGGAGCAGGACATCGAAATCGCCCTGCTCGCCCCGGTGATCCGTCAGCCAGGGCCCCAGCGCGTGGCCGAGCTCATCGCCGCCGAACTGCCGTGGGTGCAGGCGCCCGGGAACACGCTGGATCTCACCGTGCAGCGCGGCCATCGGATCGGCGTGCAGGGCCGCAACGGCAGCGGCAAATCCACGTTGCTGCGGCTGCTGGCCGGCACGTTGGTGCCGGTGTCGGGGCATGTCGAGGTCTCGGCCAGCGTCGCCCTGCTCGATCAGTCCCTTACGATGCTGCCCGATGACGCATCAGCGCTGTCACTACTGCAGCGCGCGCATCCGGTGGCCGACGAAGGCACGCTGCGCACGCAGTTGGCCCTGCTCGGCCTGGATGCCGAGCGCAGCCTGCGGCCGTTGGCCACGCTCAGCGGTGGCGAACGCTTGAAGGCAGCACTGGCGTCCGTGCTGTACGCGCAGACGTCGCCGCAATTGCTGCTGCTCGACGAACCCGGCAATCACCTCGACCTGCCCTCGCTGACCGCGCTGGAGCAGATGCTCAGCCAGTACAGCGGCACGTTGATGATCGTGTCGCATGATGCCGCGCTGCTGGAGGCGGTGGGATTGAGCCATACCCTGCGCGCATCCGATCAGGGCTGGCAGCTGACGCCGGTATAGCGTCGGCGGCTACGCGCGCGCCCACGCCGGGAACGCGTCCGGCAGCAACTGCCACAACAGCGGCCCGGCGCGCAGTTCCTCATCGTTGAGCAGGCAGGCATCCAGCTCGGCACGCACCGCGTGCTCGTCCATCGCTACGCCGATCACCGCCAGCTCCTGGCGGCGGTCGCCCCACCAGGGATGCCACAGCCTGCGCATCGTCTGGTACTCACCGGCATCGCCGACCTGGTCCACGGTGGGCAGCGGCGCGGTCCAGCACGACGCCTGCTGGCGTGCCCAGCCGATATCCGTGTAGGGCACGCGCGTGGGCGGCAGCTCGGGCACGGTGTTCTCCAGGCCCGCCTCCATGCGCTCGCGCGAGGCGTACCAGACCCCCGCGACCGAGGTCTGCGTGGCCGCACCGACACTGGAGAGCGCCCCCACCGAGTCCATGCGGTTGGCCAGCCAGAAGAAACCCTTGCTGCGGATCACGCTGCCCAGCCCGGTGTCCAGCAAGCGCGCAAAGCGTTGCGGATGGAACGGCCGGCGCGAGCGGTAGACGAAACTGGTGATGCCGTATTCCTCGGTCTCCGGCGTGTGCTGCCCGCGCAGCGCCTGCATCCAGCCTGGTGCCAGCTGGGCTTTGACGAAGTCGTAGCGGCCGGTATCAAGCACCTCGTGCAGTGGCACGTTGCCGTGTTCGGACAGCACCAGCCGCGCATCGCGGTTCATCGCGCGCAGCACGGCCAGCGTGGACTGCAGCGTGTCGTCGTCGATCAGATCGCACTTGCTCACCACGATCACGTTGGCGAACTCGATCTGCTCGGCAAGCAGATTGACCACGCCACGGTCGTCATCCTCGCCTGCCTGCTGGCCACGATCGATCAAGCGATCGCTGGAGCCGAAGTCGTGCAGGAACTGCGCGCCATCGACCACCGTCACCAGCGTATCCAGCCGTGCGATGTCGCTGAGGCTGAAGCCCTTCTCGTCACGCACCGAGAAGGTCGCCGCGACCGGCATCGGCTCGGCGATCCCGGTCGATTCGATCAACAGATAGTCATAGCGTCCCTCCGCGGCGAGCCTGCGCACCTCGTGCAGCAGGTCATCGCGCAGCGTGCAGCAGATGCAGCCGTTGCTGAACTCCACCAGCGTCTCCTCGGTGCGGCTCAGCGCCGCGCCGCCATCGCGGACCAGCTGCGCATCGACGTTGATCTCGCTCATGTCGTTGACGATCACCGCCACCCGGCGGCCCTCGCGGTTGCGCAGCAGCTGATTGAGCAGGGTGGTCTTGCCGGCACCGAGGAAGCCGGACAGCACCGTCACCGGAAGACGGGAATCATGAAGGGCAGCAGAGGCAGTCATGGCGGAGCAGGTCTGGAGGGGAAGTGAAATGTTACTATATAACATTCACAGACCAAGACCCCCACGCCCCATGAAGCGATCCTCTGCCCTGTTGGATGCCGGCGCCATTGCGCTGTCCGGCCTATGCCTGCTGCACTGCCTGGCCCTGCCGCTGCTCGCGGCGATGCTCCCGCTGATGGGGGTGTGGGCCGAAGCCGAGTGGGTGCATGCCCTGTTCGTGGCGATTGCCGCGCCGGTGACCGGCTTCGCGCTGTGGCGCGCGCACCGCCAGCACCGCCTGCCCGTGCTGGCGATGGCCGGCGCCTTGATCGGGCTGCTGTTGCTGCTGGCCGGCGCCATGGGCTGGCCGAGCCACGAGGCCGAAACCCCGATGACCGTGGTCGGCAGCCTGCTGTTGGCCAGCACGCATGTGTGGAACGCCTGGCGGCGGCACCGGCACTGAGCGGACGGCTCGGCTCAGTGCTTGAACATCATCCCGACCAGGAACAGCACCAGCGGCGCGGCGCTGAGTACCGCGCCGATGATGCCCAGCCACGGCCAGCGTTCCTGACGCACGCGCGAGCCCACCGTGGCGATCAGGCCCACGGCGGCTGAAGCGAGTACGCCGATCGAGACGCCGGTGGTGCTGGCCCCCGC
Organism: Stenotrophomonas sp.; assembly: GCA_003484865.1. Lineage (GTDB taxonomy): Bacteria > Pseudomonadota > Gammaproteobacteria > Xanthomonadales > Xanthomonadaceae > Stenotrophomonas. The sequence continues at coordinate 9,410 of DMZT01000345.1, read as the reverse complement.
GGTGACCCCGTGATTGGCGGCGGTGGCGATATGGGCGGCGGCGGCACCGATGGGGAGGCCGAGGAAGCTGACCAGGCCGAGCAGCGGCAGTCGCTGAGCCGAGATTGGCGTCGTCGACGGTGAGCGCGGCGCTTGCGGAGAATCGGGCGGCACGGGGTGTCTCCTGAGAATCGCATCACCGTACACCATCGCCCGCGACGCACACAGACGGCATCTTTTCATGCGGTGTTGGACAATGCTGAAACACCCGTCGCCAGGATCTGCCATGCGCGTACTGACCAGCCTGCTCCTCCTCTCCCCGCTCCTGCTGACCGGCTGCGGCAAGGACAACAGCGCCGGCGTGTTTTCGTCCGATCCGATGCTCGGCTGCTTCTCCACCCACGCGCGCAAGCCGGCGGAATTCCGCATCGAGCAGCAGCAGGGGCAGTACTACGTGTCCTTCAACCGCGATGAACAATGGCAGCGCGACGCCACACCGCTGCAGGAATCCAGCCGCGCCGAGATCGCCCAGTTCTTCCGCGACGATGCCGATCAGATCAACAAGGCCCTGGTGCGCCCCGGTGGCGGCTTCGGCATCTTCAAGTTCAACCCGGGGGCCACGCTCAAGGGCAAAGCCAAGGACAGCGACTACATGGCGCTGGTCCTGATCGGCGCCGGGCCGGTGTTCGCGGTGAAGTGCCCCTGATCGCCAAGATGCGTCGCGCCCGCCTACCGGGCCACTGGTGCTGGCTGCGGCCCATCGCACGCCTGCACCAGTAGCCCGGTCCGCAACCCCATCCCCGATACCGCCTGCCGCACGCCTCCGCGGGCAAACCCCCATTCCCATCCGTCAGCCGCCCTCTTCCGGCTCGCGGCGGCCACGATGGATCGAGCTGTATGGCCATTGCGTCGCGTCACGCACATGCCCGTGCTTGACCGGGTTGTGGTGCACATACGCCACATGCCGCTGCAGGTCCTCGGCATCGACGATCCGATGTTCCCGAAACCCGTTGTGCCAGAGCGGCCGCAGGCTGCGATCACGCCGGAGCTGCAGCCGCGGCTCGGCCATCGGCAACTGGCGGTCAAAGATCGCCTGGATCTGCGCCCAGCGCCGATGGCCTTCCTCATCGCCCTCCGGCAGCGTCCACACCCCGTGCAGATGGTCCGGCAGCACCACGATCGCGTTGATCCGGAACGGCCGCGCCTGCTGCGCCACCCGGAACGCCAATCTCAGGGTCTGCGCCTGTTCCACCAGCAGGCTGCTGCTGCGATCGCGCAGGTGCGCGCTGAAGAAGTAGGCGGTGCCGGTCGGCCAGAGGATGTGGTCGTAGGACATGGCCCAAGTATCCAAAGCGCCAGGCCGAGCCACGATCAGTGCACTCCCTGTGAGCACCTCGGAGCGCAGCGCATCCAAGGGTCGGGCTCCTGTCATAAACGGGCCGCATGACGGCCGGCCAGTGGCTTCTCAGGTACGATGCCCACCCCTGACTGCCACACCGTCTGGCGCTCGCGCCGCGGCCTGAGATCCCGTGCCCCATTACACCGGCCCCCTGCTGACCCGCCCGCTCGCCGAGAGCCTGACCCGCGCCCGCGATGCCGGCACCGGGGAATGGACCGGCTCGCTCGACCTCGGCCGCTCCACCGGCACCGCCACGCTGGCGGCCGACCACTGGCAGTGGAAGGGTCAGACCTACGCCTATCCCGGCAAGACCAAGGACCGCACCCTGTACTACTGGGACGGCGAGGAGTTCCTGGCGATCTCGCGCTTCGGCTCGGCGCTGATCAAGCTGGTGCCGACCGACTGGGACGCGCCGACCTTCGAGATCGACGGCATCAAGATGCTGCCCAGCGCACAGGTCTCCCCGTTCGAGGATGCCCGCCGCAAGGTCGCGCTGATCGCGCCGGCTGGCAAGACGGTGCTGGATACCTGCGGCGGCCTGGGCTACTTCGCGGCGTGCTGCCTGGAAGGTGGGGTCACCCGCATCCGCTCGTTCGAGAAGAATCCGGATGTGCTGTGGCTGCGCACGCTCAATCCGTGGTCGCCCGATCCGGACGCGGACAGCAGCGGCGGTCGTCTGGCGCTGAGCCAGGGTGATGTGTCGCAGGAGATCGAAGCGCTGGAGACCGCCTCGGTCGACGCGATCCTGCACGATCCGCCGCGCTTCGGCATCGCCGGCGAACTGTATTCACAGGTGTTCTACGACCAGCTCGCACGCGTCATCCGCAAGGGCGGCCGGATGTTCCACTACACCGGTGCGCCGAT
>DMZT01000345.1:0-6994 GCA_003484865.1 Stenotrophomonas sp. | reverse complement strand
CACTACACCGGTGCGCCGAACAAACTGACCAGCGGCCGCGATGTGCCGCGCGAGGTCGCCAAGCGTCTGGAAAAGGCGGGGTTCAAGGTCGAGCTGGCGATGGATGGGGTGCTCGCGGCGAGGCGATAGCCGGTTTTTTAGGTCGCGCCTTTATAGGAGCAGCCTCAGCGGCAGTCTTCCTAGCAACCGTTTTCTCAGCAGCGAGCCTCTTTGTAGACGCCCTCTTGGCTGCAGAACTCGAAGTGGCGACGTTGGTTACCTCGGCAGGCATGTGCCTAGCGCTGGGAAGCGCTGCAGTCGCCTGCAGTTCCATCAATCGCTCAGCTCGTTTCACTCCGACTCCGAACCTTAGAGAAAAGATTGATAGTGATAAGAAGACAGGTATCGTCAGCGCCGCCAGCCCCCATGCCTGTGAGGCAGTGACTACCTTGAGCGCATGCAGCATCAAAGGAGAGGTGGCAATTAGGTACAGGACCACGAAAGCGATCCAGGTGCCGACACTAATCACCATTCTGAAAGCCGAACTAGCGTAGAAGCCTTTGAAGCTGAAGCTTCCGCTCTCTGTGTCGAATTTGAGGCGGGGCTCGGCGGAAGGATAGAATCGGAGAGCCAGTGCAGGTTCATCCAATGAGACAAGATGCTTGGCCACGCGGTAGGGGACATCGGTTCGACCGATGAGAGCCCAATAGCCTCGCTCCTCCATCAATGGAGACATTGTCATTTCCGACTTCGATTTTTCGAACTCGAGCGCAAAGCGAAAATCATCTCTGAGTTGAGTTCTTCTACCGTGCAGGTCTTTTCTAACTTTCCACGCACTCACCAGCAGCGTGATAATGACGCCAAGGCCGGCGATCAAAGTCTTCCATACATCCAAGTTTCCCTGGTCCACCGCGCGTTCCTATGTTCCATGTGCACAAGGACTATCGGCGGTGGATTCCTCTTCTTGAGCAACATCTATTCTTCTGCCTTGGCGTCGACACCTAAAAGCGTCGACGCCTTTGGCCACCTCGAAGTGCGCCGGCCCTTTACTTCTTTAGGAAGTCCAGCAGCGCCTTGTTGAACGCATCGGCATGGCTGGCATTGCAGCCGTGCGGCGCGTCCTTCAGCACCACCACCTCACTGCCCGCGATGGCCGCATGGGTGCGCTTGCCCGAGCCCTCGAACGGGACCGTGCCATCGCTGTCACCATGCAGCACCAGGGTCGGCACCGTGACCTTCTTGAGGTCGCCGCGGAAATCGGTCGTGCCGAAGGCCTTCATGCAGCCCAGCGCCGCGGTCTGATCGGACTGCTGGCACAGCTTGATGGCCGCCTGGCGCTCTTCCTCGCTGACCTTGAGCTCGCCGTTGGCGCTGAAGAAATCCTTGGTGAAGCCATCGAAGAACGCGTCGCGGTCCTTCTCCAGGCCTTCGCGCATTTCATCGGCCTTTTCCTGCGTCAGCGGGCCCTCGGGGTTGTCGCTGGTCTTGAGCATGTACGGCGGCACCGCCGAAGCGAACACCACACTGTGCAGGCGCGATTCGCCATGCTTGGCGACATAGCGCGCCACTTCACCACCGCCCATCGAGAAGCCAACCAGGGTGGCGTCCTCCAGATCCAGATCCTCGAGCACACCGGCCAGATCATCGGCGAGCGTGTCGTACTCGTAGCCGTCGGCCGGCTTGTCCGAACGCCCGAAGCCACGGCGGTCGTAGGCCACCACGCGGTAGCCCGCCTCGCGCAGCGCGGGGACCTGCGCCTTCCACGATTCGGCCGACAGCGGCCAGCCGTGGATCAGCACCACCGGACGGCCAGTACCACCGGAATCTTCAACGTGCAGGCGAACGCGGGAAGCAGCCATGGGAACTCCTTGGAGCGATGGGGAAGGAAGGTTCGATCCTAGGGAGACGGGGTTGGGTGAGCCGTGAAAGAAAGCGCGATGTCGCTGACGTGCCGTGCACAGGGCTGACTGATACCTGCCGGGGCGTTCAGGGGTGAGAGGGAGGAATCAGAGGCCACGATCTCAGGATCTGCGACACCTCAGGACGACAGTCGCCATGGGGCATCGTCGACGCTGGGAACCGGTACATGGACTGTCATGAGATCACACCGGAGGCTGCGCATCGTGTCGAACCCAGCGCGTCCGGAAACGCCTGCTGTGGGCTGGCACTTACGTTGTTGTTGCATGGCCTTGGTGCGCATCCTGCAGCCTATGCGGCATTGCGTGCTGCTCTGCGGCAGAGGCCGGAGAGCGAGTGCTGTGCCAGCTGCGCGCTGCTGCGTGGCCATGACAACCCATAGATGCGTGCCGGCGACGTGGCCGCGGTGGAGCCATGGTTCGCCGCGCAGGCCGGCCATTACTAATTACATAGTTGACATGTCCGATCTGTCGGGCGCACGATGCGGGCATCAACTAACGAACCAGTAGATAGCCATGGCCCGCCCCGTATCGCCTGCCCTGACCGACGCCGAACGCCGCATTCTGGAGGTGCTCTGGAAGAAGAAGGAGGCGTCCGTGCGTGAGGTCACCGATGAGCTGTCCAGGAAGAAGCCGGTCGCGTATACGACCGTGCTGACCATGTTCAAGGTGCTGGACAAGAAGGGACTGGTCCACCATCGCAGCGAGGGTCGCGCCTTCATCTACAGCGCCGCGATCACCCGCAGCGACGCGCGCAAGCAGGCGCTGGAGAATCTGCTCAAGTCCTTCTTCAACGATTCGCCCAGCGTGCTGGCCCAGCACCTGATCGATGAGCACGACATGGACGCTGACGAGCTCAAAGCGCTGCAGCAGCGCGTGGACGACGCATCTCCTTCGAGGACGCCCAAATGACCGTGCATTGGACCCAAGCCCTGGCGACGATGGCCGTGCAACACCTCTGGCAGAGCGCCTTGTTGTTCGCGCTGGCTGCCCTTGTAGTGGGGCGCAGCCGGATCAATGCAGAAGCGCGCTCCTGGGCACTCTGCGTGGCCTTTGTGCTGGTTGCGGCATCACCGCTGTTGGTCCTGCTGCCTCGCACCGCGCCGACGACTGTTGAGGTCCCGCAGCAGGCCGTACTGCCCTTAGCGACTGAGGCTCCAGTGCCGGTTGCCGCGCAGAAAGTGGACGGCATCACCAACACGATCCCCGCCTCCACCACGCCGACCCTGCTGCACGGCGCCGTACTGATCTGGTTGCTCGGCACGCTCTGGGGCCTGACCCGCCTGGGCCAAGGCGCATGGCAAGCGCGTCGCCTGCATCGCAGCGCGCGGCATTCGCCCCAGCACGAAGCGCTGCTGGGTGGAGAACTGCCTGCGGGTGCCAGCGTTGCACTGTCCGATATCGCCCCGGGGCCGATGGTGGTTGGCCTGTGGTCGCCGCGCATTCTGGTGCCGACCACGATGGCATCCACCCTGCCCCCGGCCGCGCTGCGTGATCTGCTGCTGCATGAAGCCGCGCATATCCGTCGGCATGATCTGTGGATCACCGCTGCCCAGCGTGCACTGCTCGCCGTGTACTGGTGGAGCCCGTTCCTGCACCTGCTGGGCCGTCGACTGGATCTCGCCCGCGAGATGGCTTGCGATGAGCAGGCGGCGTTGCGCACCGGCAGTGGCCGCGGCTATGCCGATTCCCTGCTGGCCGGTATCGCCGGACTGATGACGCAGCGCGGGCACAGCGCGCCACTGGCCGTCGGCATGTCCGCCACCCGCAGTGGCTTGAGCCAGCGCATCGATGGGCTGCTGCGCCTGGACACGCGCTCGACCCGCTGGACAACGCGCTTCGGCTGGGGCGCACTGTGTGCGGTTGCGCTGGTCGCGCATGTTGGTGTCACCGTGGCCGCTACGCCGCGGTTGGGCAACGCGATCATCGTTGCAGAGAACGAAACCGCCACTACGTCGCGTACCGTTTCGCCGCAGGCCGAGCAGCTGCTCAGCGCGGCCGGCACTGGAGACATCTCCCGCGTACAGCACCTGGTCAAGACGGGGGTTGCCGTGGATACGCAGGTCAGTGGCGACGGCACCGCGCTGATCGTCGCTGCCAAGCAAGGCGAACTGGCGATGGTCGACGCCCTGCTCGTGCTCGGCGCGCAGCCCGACCTGGCCTCGCGCGGCGATGGCAATCCGCTGATCGCGGCGGCACGTCGCGGTCATCTGCCGGTCGTCGAGCGTCTGGTCGGCGCCGGGGCCGACGTCAACCGCATCGTCGCCTACGACGAAACCCCGCTGATCAACGCGGCCCGCTCCGGTGACGTCGACACCGTGGCCTATCTGGTCGAGCACGGTGCCGACATCAACCTCGGCGTGGTGGCCGATTTCGGGCAGTGGCGCTCGCCGCTGAACCAGGCACGCAACGATCGCGTCCGTGACTACCTCACCCAGCGTGGTGCGGTCGCCGGCAGACGCTGACCGGCCGCACTCCCCACGGGTGACGCTGATCGGTGCGATGGCCTCCGCCGCCATCGCCCGCCACGCCATCCCCTCTTTCGCTGCACCGTATCGCCCCTCACTGCGGCGTGCACGCGCACGCCTGTCTTTCGCGCATCGCCCGCTAATGAGGTATCGCATGGCTTACGCATCCCCTCCGCAGGCATCCACACCATTGCGATTCCACCGCGCTCAGTACGGCCTGCTGCGCGCGTCACTGTGTGCCGCGCTGCTACTGCTGCTTGCCGGCCCCGGCGCGGCGGCGGACCGCGAAGACGCTACGATCCGCACGGCGCTCGCCTCCGGCCTGCGCCCCACGGTGGTGCCGGCCGATACCGGGCTGCCGCACTGGTCGCTGCAGGAACGCATGGCCCAGCACCATGTCCCGGGCGTTGCGATTGCCGTTCTCCGCGACAGCAAGCTCGTTCACAGCGCCGGCTACGGTACGCGCGAGGTGGGCACGCAGGCTGCCGTGAATGCCGACACGCTGTTCTCGGTCGGCTCGGTCAGCAAGGTGGTTACGGCCGCCACCTCACTGCGATTGGTCGCCGACGGCACCCTCGCGCTGGACCGGGACATCGCCACCTACCTGCGCAGCTGGAAAGTCCCGGCTACCCCGTCGGTGCCGGCATCGCAGCTGACCCTGCGCATGTTGATGTCGCACACCGCCGGGCTGGGCGTCCATGGTTTCGCCGACTACCTGCCCGGCGAGCCGCTGCCTACCTTGCTGCAGACACTGGACGGCATCGCCCCGGCCAAGAACAAACCCGTACGTCTGATCCATACACCCGGCGAACGGGGCGATTACTCTGGTGGCGGCGTGATGGTCGAACAACTCGTGCTCGAAGACGTGACCGGCCAGCCGCTGGACACGCTCGCGCGCAAGCAGGTGTTCGAGCCACTGGGCATGCAGCGCAGCCGGTTCACCGATCCGCCCGCCAACACCGAAAACATCGCCAAAGCGCATGACGGCGACGGCAAGCCCACCGCCCTGCCGCGTGGCTGGCAGTCCTTTCCCGAGCAGGGCGCCTCCGGCCTGTGGACCAGCGCCAACGACCTGGCCGCGTTCGTTGTTGCCCTCACGGCCAGCTACCGTGGCCAGGGCGACTTCCTGCCGCGGCCCATTGCGACCGACATGATGACCGAGGTGTCGCCAAGCTGGCACGGCCTTGGCCCGCGTCTGGACGGTGCCGGGCAGACCCGGATCTTCCACCATGGCGGCTCCAACGACAGTTACCGGGCGTGGATCGAGGGGTATCTGGAGACGGGCGATGGCTTTGTGATTCTTACCAATGGTGAGAATGGCGCCGCGCTGGCGACGGAGATCCGCAATGCACTGTCGGATGCGATCGGGCGTGGCGTGAATCCTGCCGTGCGCACGGTTGCGCTGGACCTTCGTGAGCCGCGGTATGCGGACTATGCCGGGGTGTTCGAGCTGGACGAGCGCGTGCCGATGGCGCAGCGCCGTGCGTTGACCGACATCTTCGACATCCCGGCGTTGGAGGTGAAGGTCGCTGGTGGGGAGGTGCGCGTGGGTGTGGCTGGGACGAAACGCGATGGGTGCGTGCTGCCAGTGTCGCCGAATCGGTTGGTGTCACCGGATATCGATGGGCTGGAGATCGAGTTCCATCGGGATGCGTTCGGAAAGGTGGAAGCGTTGAGTGTGGTGTTTGGGGAGGGGCGGGGATATTACGTGCGGCGGGAGCGGGATATTTGATGACGATTGGGGCCGACGCCGAGGGCTTTGCGCCAGTCTCGCATCACGGCGCGCGGGAATAGAGCTTCCGACGCAGCGAATACAGGACCGGCCGCGCGAGGCGGCCGGCCCTTGGTCCAGCTACAACACGTTACAGCGCAATCCGCGCAACAGACTCTTCGCTGCCCTTCGGCTCGCTGTCACCGTTCTTGACGGTCACGTACAGCACGTTCTTCTTTGCATCCAGCGCCAGGCTGTTCGGGTGCGTCGGCACCGCGTACGTCGCCACCTGCTTGTAGGTATCGCTGTTATATGCGGTGACGGTGCCGCCATCGCGGTTGGTCACGTACAGGCGCTTGCGCGGTGCATCGAGCAGGATGCCCAGCGGGCCGGCATCGGTCGGGATGCTGGCCAGTTCCTTGCCGGTGGTACGGTCCAGCACCAGCACACGCTGGCCCGGATGCTTCGATTCGAAACCCGAGCTGCTGGCCTGGTACTTGCGGATCATCTCCGAGCCCTGGTCGGTCACGAACAGGCGCTTGCCGGCCGGATCCAGCGCGATGTTCATAGGCTGCTCCGCACTGACCTTGAAGCGCTGCTCGACCTTGCCGCTGTCCGTGCCAACGGTGACGACCTCGGCCAGCAGGTTGGAGGTGTACACGCGCTTGGCCTTGGCATCCAGTGCCAGGCCCGGTGCCTTGGCGTTGCCCAGGCCCGGAATGGTGTTGATGACCTTCAGCGACTGCGTATCCACCACGAACAGCACGCTGCCCTCACCCGAATGACCGGTGACGTACAGGCGGTTGTTGGCGCCATCGACGACCAGCTCGCGCAGATCGTGGGTGTAGGCGGCCTTGCCGTCCTTGCCGACCTTCTTTTCCATCAGCTGCACGATGCCGACCGATTTGTTGGTAGCGGTG
>DMZT01000347.1 GCA_003484865.1 Stenotrophomonas sp. | reverse complement strand
ATGCCGAGCACGATGGTCAGCAGGCAGCCCATGCGGTTGTTGCCGGGCATGAAGAAGCGCCCGAGCAGACCGACGACGAAGCCGACCAGGATGATGTAGAGCCAGCTGGTGCTGCCAAACAGTCCGTTCATGCCAAATGCGTCAGTAGAGGTGGACGCAGCCTAGCAAGGCCAGGCTGCGTCCGCCAACGTCAGCAGCAGCCGTGGCCACCGTGACGGGTGCCGCTGTCGGCGGCGACCGGCGAACCGCTGGTCTCGCCACGCAGGCTGGCCGCGTAATGCTCGCTGATCACCTTGGACACGCAGGAGGTCACGCGCTTGCCCATCGGGATGTGCAGGAACTCGTTCGGGCCGTGTGCGTTGGAGTGCGGGCCGAGCACGCCGGTGATCATGAACTGCGCACCCGGGAACTTCTCGCCGAGCATGCCCATGAACGGGATCGAGCCGCCTTCGCCCATGTACATCGCCGGCTTGCCGAAGAAGGTCTGGCTGGCGTCGTCGATCGCCTGGGTCAGCCACGGCGCCATCGCCGGGGCATTCCAGCCGCTGGAGGCCTTCTCCAGGTCCAGCTTCACTTCCGCACCGTTCGGCGGATCGCGCAGCAGGGCTTCTTTGAGCAGCTCGCCGCAGGCTTTGCCGTCAGCGGTCGGGGGCAGGCGCAGTGACAGCTTCACCGCGGTATGCGGGCGCAGCACGTTGCCGGCCGAGGCCAGCGGCGGCAGGCCGTCCACACCGGTGACCGACAGCGCCGGGCGCCAGGTGCGGTTGAGCACCAGTTCGGCCAGGTCGTCGTTCATCGGGCGCAGGCCATCGACCATCGGGAATTTCTCGAAGATCGCGGTGTCCACCACTTCAGCGGCACGCTTGGCCTGTTCCTGGCGCTCGGCCGGGATTTCGACATTCATGCCGTCGATCAGGATGCGGCCGGTGTTCTCGTCCTCGATGCGCGAGATCAGCTGGCGCAGCAGGCGGAAGCTGGACGGGATCACGCCGGAGGCATCGCCGGAATGCACGCCTTCGTTGAGCACCTTGACCGAGAAGTTGCCGCCGGTCAGGCCGCGCAGCGAGGTGGTGCACCACAGCTGGTCGTAGTTGGCGCAGCCCGAATCCAGGCACACCACCAGCGAGGGCTTGCCGATGCGGTCGGCCAGGTGGTCGACATAGGCGGGCAGGTCGTAGCTGCCGGATTCTTCGCAGGCTTCGATCAGGATCACGCAGCGCGCGTGCGGCAGGCCTTGTTCCTGCAGCGCCAGCACGGCGGCCAGCGAACCGAACATCGCATAGCCGTCATCGGCGCCGCCGCGGCCGTACAGCTTGTCGCCGCGCAGCACCGGGATCCACGGACCCAGGTCGTCGTCCCAGCCGGTCATTTCCGGCTGCTTGTCCAGATGGCCGTACAGCAGGATGGTGTCGTCGCCGGTCTCGGCGCCGGAGGCCGGGATTTCCAGCAGCAGCAGCGGGGTGCGGCCTTCCAGGCGCACGACCTCGACGGTCAGGCCCGGCAGGTTCTGGGCGCGGGCCCAGGTTTCCATCAGGGTGACGGCCTGTTCCATGTAGCCGTTGGCGACCCAATCGGCGTCGAACATCGGCGATTTGTTGGGGATACGGATGTAATCGACCAATTGCGGGACGATCTCGTTGTCCCACTTTTCACTGACGAATTGGCCGAGCTTGGCGCTGTCCATCTGAACTCCGGAGTGCTTTTGACAAGTCCCGCCATTCTACGCCTGCGCTGGGGTAGGTATTTCCCTACACCACGTCGGGTGTTAGGCCTGCTGTGTGAAGGTGCCGTGGACGATAGGCTGTGTGTATGTGGCGAGGGACGCTGGAACCTTCGACAGGATTGCCGGCAGGGGCCGGTTCCGAGCCACAAGGAGTTACACGGTGGGACCTTGGTTTTCGTGCAGGGCGCTGGTGCTGGGACTGCTGTTGAGCGGAATGGCCTTCGCGGCCGATCGGATCAACATCAATACGGCGGACGCGTCGACGCTGCGGCAGGGACTGGCGAACGTGGGGCCGATGAGGGCCGAAGCGATCGTCGCGTACCGGCGACAACACGGACCCTTTGAACACGTCGAGGATCTGGCGCGGGTGAAGGGGATAGGGACAGCTACCGTCGAACGGAATCGACAACGGATGACGACCGGGGCCAGGCAGGCGCCGGCCGAGGCACCGCCCAGGAGGGCAGCGCCGGCCTCCGTACCAAGGCGCTGAACAACAGGACAGGTCGGGACAGGCAGGACGCCGGTCACTGGTCGCCACGGCAGGATGCCGCGGCGGCACCGACAGCTGCAGGGAGGCAGCACGCAGGGAGGCGGCGCGGAAGGATTGGCGCGGACCCACCAGGACGGTGGCATCCAGACCCCGGGAAGGGTTGAGATGGCGGAAGCATATACGGCCGAGTGCAGGATGCATGGCCGGCACCCAGACTGGGCAGGATGCACAGGGGGAAGGCGGGATGCCGACAAGGATGTATCGATTGCCCGGTCTGCACAGGATGTGTGGCCGGGCAATTACTTTTTGGGGCGCACGAAAACCGGCAGCAGGGCTGCGCGTGTTTTCGCGAACGCATGCAGGCACTTCGTGTAGCGTGGCGGCATCTCTTCGAATGGATGCACGACATGGCAGTACGCAGCACGCTGTTGAGTCTGGCCCTCGGGACGCTGCTGGCGACCGGGATGCTTTCCGCCACGGCCGCCAACAGTGCGCCGACGGCCAGCAAGACGACCGAGGCCCCGCGCGGTCCCACCGATCTCAAGCCCGGCGAGTTTCTCTGGCATCCGGAGATCTCCCCGTCCGGCCCGATCGTGCTGGTGGTCAGCCTCGATGAGCAGCGCGCCTACGTGTACCGCAACGGCATCGCGATCGGCATGAGCACGATCAGCTCGGGCAAGACCGGGCATGAGACCCCCACCGGCGTGTTCACGATCCTGCAGAAGGACAAGGACCACAAGTCCAACCTCTACAACAGCGCGCCGATGCCCTACATGCAGCGCCTGACCTGGGACGGTATCGCGCTGCACGGCGGCAGCCTGCCCGGTCACCCGGCCTCGCACGGCTGCGTGCGGCTGCCACAGGCGTTCGCGCAGAAGCTGTTCGGCGAAACCCACCGTGGCGATACCGTGGTGGTGGCCGATGCCAAGAGCGCGCCGATGACGCTGGCCTATCCGGCCGTGCTGGCGCCGGTCAGCAGCACCGGCAAACCGCTGGTCGAGAGCACCGACGCGCCGGCGCATTACTGGAACGATGCGGCGGCCCCGGCCGGCCAGGTCGGCATTCTGGTCAGCCTGCATGATCAACGCCTGTATGTGCTGCGCGATGGCGTGCTGATCGGCGAGTCGCGGTTGGAGGCCAAGGCCTTGCCGGCGTTCGAGGGCACCACGTTGTTCGTGATGGGCCAGGGCTACCAGGACAACCCCAGCCCGCTGGACCCGCACCGCCCGCTGCACCGCTGGACCGCCTACCCACTGCTGGGCCAGACCGCCGCCAATGCCACCCCGGACCTGCTCGCCACGCCGAGCCTGCCGATGGCGCTGCCGCCGGAATTCGCCGAACAGCTTTACAGCGTGCTGGTGCCCGGCACCACGCTGCTGGTGACCAGCCTGCCCGCGGTTCGCCCGGTGGCCGATGAACAGAACCTGCAGCCCGTCTTGGAATCCGACGCCGGCGGGTCCACGTTGTAAGCGTTGCCTCCGGTTGGTGTGCTGCCCATGCCCGTTGTGAAATTGCTGCCTGCCGCGTTCTGCGGCCTGATCGCGTCCGCCACGGCGGGCGCGGCCAGCCCTGCGCCGGCCCCGGAGGCGAATCCGGTGCAGATGGCCGAGATGCTCTCCAAGGCCGCACCGGCTGCGGACAAACACGTGTTGCAGCTGGCGGCCCGCGCGATGCGCTGTGCGTTGCGCCGGCCGGAACTCGGCGTCGACCCGGGCAAGTTGAGCGTGATCGATTACTCGCGGCCGTCGACCGAACCGCGCATGTGGATTTTCGATCTGACCCGCCAGCGGCTGCTGTTCGAGGAGTGGGTCGCGCATGGGCGCAACAGCGGTGACAACCGTACCCAGCACTTCTCCAACAAGGACGGCAGTTTCATGTCCAGCCTGGGCGCGTTCACCGCCAAGGAGACCTACATGGGCGGCAACGGCTATTCGCTGCGCCTGGAAGGGCTGGAGCCGGGCTTCAATGACCATGCCCGCGACCGTGCGATCGTCATCCACGGCGCGCCGTACGTGAATCCGGCGATCGCGCGCCTGCAGGGCCGGCTGGGCCGCAGCCTGGGGTGCCCCGCCGTGCGGCTGTCCGTGGCGCGGCCGCTGATCGACAGTCTGCGCGGCGGCACGATGGTGTTTGCGTATTACCCCGACAAGGACTGGCTGGCGCGTTCGCGCCTGCTGGAACCCGATTGCGGCGGCGTGTCCTGAGGCAGCTCTGCTGCGTCGGCTCAGGCACACTGGCGCCATGTCGACCGATACCGTCCTGAGCGCGGCCAGCCGCGTCATCCCCTCCTTCGAATACCGCCGCGAACGCTGGCGCAACGGCCTGGGCTGGACCCGCGAGATCCTGCGCGTGCCCGACAACGACGATTGGCAGGTGCGCCTGTCGATCGCCGAGATCGAGCAGGACGCCGCGTTCTCGGCCTTTCCCGGGATCGACCGCGAACTGGTGCTGCTGCGTGGCGAAGGCCTGCACCTGCGGTTCGCCGATGGCGCACTGCATACCCTGATGCCGCCGCACGACCGCCTGCGGTTTGCGGGCGAAGCGCAGGTGACCGGCGAACTGATCGACGGGGTGACCCACGATTTCAATCTGATGTGGCGGCGCGATGCCGTGCAGGCCGAGCTGCTGCACCGGCCGCTGGTGGGCAGCATGTTCTTCTTCACCGAACCCGGGGCGGCGTGGGCGATTCATCTGCTTGCCGGCCAGGCCGAATTCGAAGGCGAGCCGTCGCTGGCACCGCTGGCCGCCGGTGATACCGCCTGGTTGGCCGCCGGTGACCGCCACCGGTTTGCCTTGCATGGCGGCGGCGAGTTGCTGGCGATCCGTGTCACTGCGGGGGGCCGCAACGCCTGGGGGCCTGCCGACAATCCTCAGTACACGTCGCGCCGGTAGCGCCCGGCCACGATCAAGGCCTCTTTCCCGTCGCGGCCCAGCGCCTGCTCGATCACCGCATCCACCGCCGGGGCCATGCCCTGCAGGCTGCCGCAGACCAGGATCGTGGCACCGTCGTGCACCCACTGCTGCAGCGTGTGGATCTGCGCCTGCAGCCGGTCCTGCACGTAGTGATGCTCACCAGCGTCGCGACTGAACACCGTATCCAGACGCGCGATCCAGCCGTCGCGCTGCCAGGCGCGCAGGTCGTCGCCGAAGAAGAAATCGTGCGCGGCCGTACGCTCGCCGAACAGCAGCCAGTTGCGGCGAGCGCCGGCGCTGATCCGCTCGCGCAGGTGGGCGCGCAGGCCGGCGATGCCGGTGCCGTTGCCGATCAGGATCAGCGGCGTTGCCGCTGCCGCACCGTGGAAGTTCGGGTTGCTGCGGAAGCGCAGATCGATGCGCCCATCCAACGCAGCGTGATCGCACAACCAGCCGCTACCCAGCCCCGGAGTGCCATCAGGACGCAGCTGACGGCGCAGCAGCAACTGCACCTGGCCTTCGGCAGGCAGGCTGGCGATGGAGTACTCGCGGTGCGGCAGCGGGCGTAACCCGGCGACCAGTGCGTCTGCGTCGGCAAACGTCGGGAGTTCCCCGTCACTGGGCAGATGCGCCCGCGCGAGATGCGCACGCAGCGGCTGTCCATCGATGTCCGCATCGCCCTCCCAGGGGGTATCGCGCAGCCAGGCCTCGACCTCGGCCGGCGAATGCTGCGGCCCGATCTCGACCACGTCGCCGGCCTGCCACGTCGGCAGCACGCCATCGGCAGGCACCAGGGTGATGCGGTAGGTCGGTGCGCCCGGGCTGCCCGGGTTTTCCAGATGGCGCGCCTGCAGTTGCCAGGGCAGATAATCGGCCGGGGCCCAGTCCGGCAGTTCGGTCGCTTCACCACCGAGCTGGCCGAGCAGTTGCTGCCAGTGGCGCAGTGCGCCGGGATCGGCGTTGTCTACCTCCACGGTATCGAACAGCGGATGCGCGCCGTGCTGACGCAGCCACGCATCGAGCTGGTGGCCGAAGGCGCAGAAATGTCCGTAGCTGCGATCACCCAGCGCCAGCACGCCGTACTGCAGCTGCGGCAATGCGAGCGCCTGTGGCATCACCTTGCGCAGGAAGGGCAGGGCATGATCCGGCGCATCGCCTTCGCCGGTGGTGCTGACCACGAACAACACCTGCCCGCTGCGCTGCAGAAGCTCGGCCGTCACCGCATGCAGCGCGCGGATGCGGACCGGCAGGCCGGCAGCGCGCAACGCCTGCGCACTGCGTTCGCACAGCTGCTGCGCGAAGCCGGTCTGGCTCGCCCAGACAAGCAGGATCGGTGCGGGTCCGTTGTCGGCCACGTGGTCTTCGCGCGCGCGCCCGCGCCACCAGATCAGCGTGCAGAACGCGGCATAGCCCACCAGGCTGCCCGCTGCCCAGCGCCACTGCGAGGCCAGGGGTGCGCTCTGCCACCACGCGTCACCCAGATGCAGGCGCAGCAGCGCCCAGGCGATGACCGCCAGCAACAACATGACCGCCAGGTTGCCCAGCCACGCACGGGAAGGACGCAGACTCATGCCGCGCCCACGCGGTCGTCGGCGAGCAGGTGCTCGAATGCGGGACTCATCTGTTCCTCGATCCCGTGCGCGCCCCGGCTGACAACGCGGGCGGCCAGTGCATGGGTGCGCGCAAATGCGATGCCCTCGTCGGGGCCCATCACCGTCAATGCGGTGGCCCAGGCATCGGCCTGCATGGCACTGTCGGCGACCACGGTGACCGCGGCCGCAGCGCGCGTGACCGGTGCACCGGTGCGCGGATCCAGCGTGTGGCTGAACTGCTCGCCGCCCTGTTCGAAGTGATGCCAGCGATCACCGGAGGTGGCCACCGCCCGATCTCCCAGCGCGAGCACGCGTGGCGGATGGTCTGCCTGTGCATCGTCTTCCGGGGCCGATTCCACCAGCACGCGCCACGGCTGGTCATCAGGCTTGCGGCCAAAGCCGTGCAGCTCGCCGCCGACCTCCACCAGTGCGGCGTGCACCCCGTTCCCGCGCAGCCACCTGCTGACCTGATCGACACCAAATCCCTTGGCAATCGCCGACAGATCCAGCGCCAGCCCACCGGGTTGCAGCAGGCGACCGGGCTGCCACTGCAGCCGTTCCCAGCCACACCGCGCACGGGTGGCGGCGAGGGCGGCCGCATCGGGAATGCGCCGGGCCTGCGCCTGTGCGCCGAATCCCCACAAGGCCACCAACGGGCCGATGGTCGGATCGAAGGCGCCGCCGCTGCGCTGTGCGATGTCCAGCGCGCACTGCATCACGGTGTCGAACAAGGGCGGCAGCGCCTGCCACTCACCCGCGGGCGCACGGTTGAAGCGCGCGATATCGCTGTCGGCTTCCCACGTGCTCATCTGCGCCACGATGGCGTCCAGCTGCGCCTGGATGCCGGCGTGCAGCGGGTGCAGGTCGCGGCTGCGCGCCACGGCCAGCTTTACCTGCCAGGTGGTGCCCATGGTGTGGCCGCCGAGGCTGGCGATGTCGAGATCCGGGTTGTTCATGGGGATGGGCACGTCGGGCCTAGTAAGCCCGATGGCCGGACTGCATCGGGTGAAAAGCCCCCGTCGTGTCGACGGGGGCGGGGTGAGGTGGACGGCGCGTGCAGCGGCCGCGCCGAAGGCCGTTACTCGGGCAGCACTTCCAGCGTGGTGACGTTGCTCTGGCGACGCTGCTTGGCTTCCTTGATCGAGGTCTTGCTGTCCTCGGTGCCGGTTTCCAGCCAGTACATGCCTGCTTCCGGCCAGGTGACGGCGAACTCGCCCTTGGCATCGGTGCTGACCTTGATCTCGTCCTGGGCGTTGCGGTACCGGGTGCCGCCGCGGGTGATCTCGAACGCCAGGCCGGCGGTCGGCTTGCCGTCGACCAGCACGCGGAAGCGCGCGGCTTCACCGGCGACCAGATCGTTCGGGTGAGCCAGCGCGATCATCTCGATGCCCTGGTTGGTCGGCTTGAGCGCGGTGTCGTTCGGGGTGCCGTTGGTGACGAAGGTTTCCACGCGACCGACCGACTGCGAGACCTGCAGGTTCCTGGCGTTCTTCGGCACTTCGGTGGCGAAGGTGGCCGGCGTACCGCGCCAGCGCTTGGGCTTGCCGTCCTCTTCCCAGCTGGCCGACAGACCGTTGTTGACCGTGGCCAGGCGGTAGGTGCCCTGCTGGGTCAGCTCGACATCGAACACGCTGCGGAACTTGCCGGTCGCCGCGTTCTGCGGCTGCACGGTGCTGCCGTCCGGCGCGGTGATGACCAGGCTGTCCAGGCGCAGCGGCACGTGGTTGAAATAGAACAGGTCGTTGGAGACCGCCGCATCGACGGTGATCCACGGGTTGGTGCCCGCGATCACGGTCTGCGAGGGCTGCAGCCAGGCCTTGTGGGCCAGGGCGGAGAACGGAAGTGCGGCGGCCATGGCGGCGGCGAGGACGAGCGTGCGCTTCATCGAAAAACTCCAGGTGGATGGGGGATCAGGGCTTGGCGGTCAGGGTGACCAGACCGAGTTCGGTCGCGCCCTGGGCCTTGCCGGACTGGGCGGACGTGGCCGGCCAGGTGAAGGGGATCTTGAGCAGTTCGCGGCCGCCGACTTCGCGCACCGCTTCCACCACGAGGGTGTAGTTGCCCGGTGCCAGCGCCTTGAGCGCCGGCTGCTTGTCGCTGAAGGAGAGCGCGTGCTTGCCGACCGGGCGGGTCGGGCCGGTCACGCCGTCCACCGGCACCTCCAGCGTGCGGCCGCTCTTGCGCCACCACTGGCGCAGGTCGGGCAGCCACTTGGTGCCATGGCCTTCGGCGTTGCCGGTCTGCTGGTACCAGACGGAGAGGTTGGCGGCGACCTTCTGGTCGGCCCCTTCCAGCCACACGGCCACATACGGGCGGTGGTACTCGGCCACGTTGAGCTTGGGCACCTCGACGTTGATATCCAGGGTGGTGGCATAGGCCGGCGAGGTGGCCAGCAGGCCGCTCAGGGCGATGGTCAGGGTGACGCGCATGGTGCGGCTCCGGAAGGGACGGTCAGTGGATGAGGATCAGGGCGATCAGCAGCGGGATCAGCAGGCCCAGGCCGACCAGCGGCCAGGTCATGCGGCGCTGGCGGGCATGCAGGTGCAGCAGGAACAGGCCGGTGATGCAGAACACCAGGCAGGCCACGGCGAAGATATCCAGGAACCAGCCCCAGGCGGGCCCGGCATTGCGCCCTTTGTGCAGATCGTTGAAATAGGACACCCAGCCGCGTGCGGTGGATTCGTATTCCACGTCGCCCGTTTCGCGGTCGATGCTCAGCCAGGCATCGGCCCCCGGGCTGGGCATGGAGAGATAGATTTCGCCATCGGACCATTCGGCCGGGCGGCGCCCGATCGAGATGCCGAGCTGCGCATCCAGCCAGCGGCTGGCCACCCGGGGAATGGGCGCGTGGCCATCGGCGCGGTCGCCCAACTTGCCGAGCAGGTCAGCAGGCAGCTCGAGCTGGCGGCTGACCACCTGCGGCGTGGCTTCGATCCTGGCCGCGTGGTTCAAGGTGATGCCGGTCGCGGCGAACAGCAGCATGCCGATCAGGCACACCGCCGAGCTGATCCAGTGCCACTGGTGCAGCGTGCGCAGCCAGAAGCCGCGGCGTTGTTGTTGCACGCTGGAAGAAGGAGCGCTGGTGGCCACGGTCGGGAGAGAGAGTACTGAGGGGCGAATTACACCATTGATGAGAATGATTCGCAATTTGTGAAAAAAGAAGGCAGCGTTCCGTCGCCGGCGCGCTGCCCGAGGTCAAG
>DMZT01000406.1 GCA_003484865.1 Stenotrophomonas sp. | reverse complement strand
CTTGCGTGCCTCAGCCGACCAACGGTCGGCTCTACCGCGCGCGGTGCATGGCGGTGATTCCGGGCCCGTCGTTACCGGTTCGCCAGCAGCACCAGTACCGCACCCGTCCCGCCTTGACCGGCGGGCGCGGAATGAAACGCCAGCACATCGTTGCGCAGGCGCAGCAGCCGATCGACCAGATTCTTCAGCACCGGTGCGCCGCCATCGGACTGCAGCCCCTTGCCGTGGATGATGCGCACGCAGCCGTACTCATGCGCATGCGCTTCCACCAGGAACTGCCGCACCAGCGCCTCGGCCTGGGCCACGGTCGCACCATGCAGGTCCAGTTCGTCCTGCACGGAGTACTGGCCGCGCTTGAGTCGCTGGAACATTCGTGGCGGCAGGTTCTCGCGCCGGTAGCTGGCCGTATCGCCAGCCTCCAGGGGGCTGCTGTCGCGCAGCAGCCGGGCGAATTCCCCGCGTGCGTCCTGTTCATCCTGCTCGGCCATCCGTGCACGCGGCTTCGGCCGCGGCGCGGCCGGCGGCGGGGTGACCACCTTGCGCAGCGGTTTGACCTCGCCGATAGCGGCGCGGAACAACGCGGCAGGATCTTCGTCTTCAGGATGTGACATGCGTACAGCCTAATGGGCGGGGAGGGCGATGCCTACCGTTATCGGGGTAGGACGATCTGTCCGCTTGCGGCACAATAGCGGACGCACTTGCGCGGTCGTCATGCTCCCAAGGGGGCACGGCCACCGCCGCCAACAGTGGGAAGTGATGGAATCGAAGTCTTGAAAAATCAAGCGGTTAAATCGCAGATGCGGATTCTGGTCAGCAACGATGACGGTGTCGATGCACCGGGCATCAAGATGCTCGCCACGGTTTTACGTGACGCCGGTCATGAAGTGACCGTGGTCGCCCCCGATCGTGATCGCTCCGGCGCCAGCAATTCGCTGACCCTGGACCTGCCGATCCGCATGAAGCGCATCGACCACTACACCTGCTCGGTGGCCGGCACCCCGACCGATTGCGTGCATCTGGCCCTGACCGGCATGCTCGAGTACGAACCGGACATGGTGGTATCGGGTATCAACAACGCCGCCAACCTCGGCGACGACGTCATCTACTCCGGTACCGTCTCGGCGGCGATGGAAGGGCGATTCCTCGGCCTGCCCGCCGTGGCGATGTCGCTGGTCACGCACAACCACGAGCCGCGTAACTTCGACACCGCCGCCCGCGCCGCGGTCGAGATCGTCACCCGGCTCAAGGCCGACCCGCTGCCCGCCGACACCATCCTCAACGTCAACGTGCCGGACCTGCCGTGGAGCGAGGTCCGTGGCTTTGAAGTGACCCGCCTGGGCAACCGCCACCGCGCCGAAGGCTGCATTGCCCAGCGCGATCCGCGCGGCAATGAGGTGTTCTGGATCGGCCCGGCCGGGCGCGAGCAGGATTCCGGCCCCGGTACCGATTTCCACGCGGTCCGCAACGGCTACATCTCGATCACCCCGATCCAGGTCGATCTCACCCGTTACCAGGCCTTGGAGAAAGTGGCCAGCTGGGTGGCGGGGCTGACCGACGCGCTGGACCGGCCGGCATGACCCCGCGCCTGCGCCTGCAGCCCGAAGCCGTCGGCATCGGCATGACCTCGCAGCGGGTCCGTGATCGCCTGGTGGATCGCCTGCGCGATGCCGGCATCGCCGACGAAGCCACCCTCAATGCCATCCGCGTGGTGCCGCGCCATCTGTTCATCGATGAAGCGCTGGCGTCGCGTGCCTACGAAGACACCGCGCTGCCGATCGGGCACGGGCAGACCATTTCCCAGCCCTGGGTGGTCGCGCGCATGACCGAAGCGGTGCTGCAGTCGGCGCCGAAGAAGGTGCTGGAAGTCGGCACCGGCTCGGGCTACCAGGCCGCTGTGCTGGGCGCGATCGGGCTGGAGGTCTACACGGTCGAGCGTATCGGTGATCTGCTGCGCCAGGCGCGCAAGCGCTTCCGTGCGCTTGGCATGAACATCCGCAGCAAACATGACGATGGCCGCATCGGCTGGGCCGAGCACGGTCCTTACGATGCGATCGTGGTGACCGCGGCCGCACCGGCGCTGGTCGATGCGCTGGTCGAACAGCTTGCCGTGGGTGGCCGCCTGGTCGCGCCGGTCGGCGGCCCGGGCGCGCAGTCGCTGATCCAGTTGACCCGTCGCGATGACGGCAGTGTTGAACAGCAGGTACTGGCGCCGGTCACGTTCGTACCGCTGCTGTCTGGCATGCTGGACTGATTCCAAGGAGCGTTGCGTCATGAAGATTTTTGGTCCGCTGTACGAGCGGGCAATGAAGTGGGCCGCGCACGAGCGCGCGCCGACCTATCTGACGGTGTTGAGCTTCATCGAGGCGATCATCTTCCCGGTGATGCCCGAGGTGATGCTCGCCCCGATGTGCGTGGCCCAGCCCAAGCGCGGCTGGTGGTTCGCCACGCTCAGCCTGGCCGGTTCGATGGCCGGTGCGCTGGTCGGCTATGCGCTGGGCCACTTCGCCTTTGAAGCGCTCAAGCCGGTGTTCGCCGCGCTGGGCATGTTGACCAGCATCGAAGGCGGCATCGCCATCGTGCAGGCCAAGATGGCCGAGTCGCCCTGGGCGGTGTTCACCTTCCTGGTGCTGGGCGGCTTCATGCCGATCCCGATGAAGGTCTTCACATGGGCATCGGGTATCGTCGGCGTGCCGTTGCCGCAGTATTTCCTGAGCATGTTGATCGGCCGTGGCAAGCGCGTGTACGTGCTGGCGGCGGTCATTCGTATTGGCGGGCCGCGCGCGGAAGCTGCGCTGCGCCGTTGGATTGAACCGCTGGGCTGGATCGCGACCGCGCTGGTGGTCGTGCTGGTGGCCTGGCTTGTATGGAGAGCGAAGTTCGCATGAGTGCTGATCGTTTGAGCAAGGGAGTGCGCACCGGCGCGCTGCTGCTGGTGGTGTCGGCGCTGAGCGCCTGTGGCACCGCCACCG
This sequence comes from Stenotrophomonas sp., assembly GCA_003484865.1. Classification (GTDB taxonomy): domain Bacteria; phylum Pseudomonadota; class Gammaproteobacteria; order Xanthomonadales; family Xanthomonadaceae; genus Stenotrophomonas. The sequence goes on along the minus strand of DMZT01000406.1, from coordinate 4,120 downwards.
TGGTGCGGCCTTCGGGCTCGGGCGGTGTGGCCCACAGCACCCCGCAGACCTCGGTGGCCAAGCCCGGCCAGACCGCTGTCGTCCGTCGTGGCGACACGTTGTATGCACTCGCGCGCATCCACAACATCACCCCGCGCGATCTGGCCGCCTGGAACGGGCTGGCCGAGCCCTACACGATCTATCCGGGGCAGTCGCTGCGGCTGTTCCCGGGCGGCAGTGGTGGCAGTCCGGCCCGCGCGCCGACCACCGTGGTCACCGCGCCGCGGCCGGGCAGCACCGCGCCGGCCGCCACCCCGTCGCCGACCACCGCGATCAAGAGCAACATCAGCTGGCGCTGGCCGGCCGATGGCGCGATCGTCGGCCGTTTCGTCGCCGGTGAAGCGACCAAGCAGGGCGTGGACATTGCCGGCACCAGTGGCCAGCCGGTCCGCGCGACCGCCGCCGGCGTGGTGGTCTACTCCGGTGCCGGCCTGGTCGGTTTCGGTGAGCTGATCATCATCAAGCACAGCGATCAGTGGCTGTCAGCGTATGGCCACAACCGCAAGCGCCTGGTCAACGAAGGCCAGAGCGTGAAGGCAGGCGAGCAGATCGCGGAGATGGGCCGCACCGGCGCCGCACGCGACATGCTGCACTTCGAGATCCGCTACAACGGCAAGCCGGTCGACCCGCTGCTGTACCTGCCGCCGAAGTAAGCACGAAAAAGGCCGCCTCAAGGGCGGCCTTTTCTGAACGGAAATCCCGGTCTCACCCCTTCAGGATGAACGCCGCGGCCACCTTGCGGCCCTCGCTGGCAAGGATGTTGAAGGTCCGTGCCGCCGCCGGGTTGTTCATCACTTCCAGGCCGATCCCGCGGGTCAGGCACGCGGCCATGACCGCGGCCGGCGGGAACACCTGGGTATCGCCCGTGCCCAGCACCACCAGCGCGGGGTTCAGTGCCAGCACCGGCTGCAGGTCTTCCGGGGTCAACTGGGCGATATCGGCCACCGGCCACGCTTCGATCAACGTGTCCGGGGCGAGGATGAAACTCGCGGCCAGGGTCCGGTCATTCACTTTCGCACTGCGGCCATCGGCGGCACGCAGGGCGTAGGCGTAGTCGGGGATTTCGTGGCTCAGCTGCATGGGCGTTCCGGGATCAGCCGCGCGGCAGGACGATCTGGCGCTGTTCCTTGCTCGGGCGGTACAGCACGGCCACGTGGCCGATACGCTGCACCAGCGCGCTTTCGCTGGCACTGACCAGCTCGGCGATGAGGGCGTCGCGGGCCTCGCGGTCTTCGGCGGCAACCTTGACCTTGATCAGCTCGTGGCGCTCCAGCACCTCTTCCAGTTCAGCCAGGAAGGCCGGTGTCACCCCCTTGCCGCCGATCTGGAGCAGGGCTTTCAGATCATGCGCGTGGCCGCGGAGGAAACGGGTTTGGGAAGAAGTCAGGGCGATAGCCATTCAGGAACAAGCGGTTAACTGGGGCGATCAGGGTATCATGACCTCCCCATCCGACCCGCATCTCAATGGCAACCCGTAGCAAAAGCAGTCAACGCTGGTTGAAAGAGCACTTCGCCGACCCCTTCGTGAAGAAGGCCCAGGCCGAGGGCATGCGCTCGCGCGCGGCCTACAAGCTGGAGGAGTTGCTGCAGCGCGATCGGCTGCTGAAGCCGCACATGGTCGTGGTCGATCTGGGCGCCGCCCCGGGTGGCTGGTCCCAGCAGGTCCGCCGCCAGATCGGCGATACCGGCCGGGTGCTGGCGCTGGACATCCTGGAGATGCCGCCGCTGGCCGGCGTGGAGTTCCTTCACGGTGACTTCAGGGAGCAAGCCGTCCTATCGGAGTTCGAAGCCATGCTGGGGGATCAGCCGGTAGACCTTGTGCTCTCGGATATGGCCCCCAATAAGAGTGGAATGGATGCGGTGGACCAACCGCGGATGATGCACCTGGCGGAGTTGGCGTTGGATTTTGCCGACAACCATCTCAAGCCGGGTGGCGCGTTCCTGATCAAGCTGTTCCAGGGCGTGGGCTTTGACGACTACGTGCGCGAAATGCGCCGCCGGTACGACAAAGTAGTGATCCGCAAGCCTGAAGCCTCCCGGAAGCGCTCGCCCGAGGTGTACGCCTTGGGGCAGGGAAAACGCGCGCAGATCAAGTAAGCTCAACCATACGAATCGCGTCAGGAATTAGAGGAACACCGGAGCCAATGAGGATGAACGACTTGACCAAGAACCTCCTGCTATGGGTGGTCGTCGCCGTCGTGCTGATGGTGGTCTTCCAGAGCTTCTCGCCGAAGAGCAGCGGAGCCGGCGCACAGGGCGCGACGTACTCGCAGTTCCTGGACCAGGTGGACAGCGGCAACGTCCAGAAGGTGACCTTCAGCGGTGACATGCGTGGCGGCACCAATCAGATTTCCTACACCACCCGTGGCGGCCAGTCGGCCACCATCACCGCCCCGTTCGATCGCGACCTGATCAACGTGCTGCGCGGCAAGAACGTGGAAATCGTCCAGGAGGAGCCCTCCAGTGGCATCTCGCTGGGCGCGATCCTGATGAACTTCCTCCCGGTGATCCTGATCATCGGCTTCTGGATATTCATCATGCGCCAGATGCAGGGCGGTGGCGGCGGGGCCAAGGGCGCAATGTCCTTCGGCAAGTCGCGGGCCAAGCTGCAGGGCGAGGACCAGATCAAGGTCACCTTCGCCGACGTTGCCGGGTGCGACGAGGCCAAGGAAGAAGTCGGCGAACTGGTCGATTTCCTGCGCGACCCGACCAAGTTCACCAAGCTGGGCGGCAAGATTCCGCGCGGCGTGCTGATGGTGGGTCCGCCGGGTACCGGCAAGACGCTGCTGGCCCGCGCGATCGCCGGTGAAGCCAAGGTCCCGTTCTTCTCGATCTCCGGTTCGGACTTCGTAGAAATGTTCGTCGGCGTCGGCGCAAGCCGCGTGCGCGACATGTTCGAGCAGGCCAAGAAGCAGGCGCCGTGCATCATCTTCATCGATGAAATCGACGCCGTCGGTCGCCACCGTGGCGCCGGTCTCGGCGGCGGTCATGACGAGCGCGAGCAGACCCTGAACCAGCTGCTGGTCGAGATGGACGGCTTCGAGGGAGGCGAGGGCGTGATCGTCATCGCCGCCACCAACCGTCCCGACGTGCTGGATCCGGCGCTGCTGCGCCCGGGCCGTTTCGACCGCCAGGTCGTGGTCGGCCTGCCGGACGTCAAGGGCCGCGAGCAGATCCTCAAGGTGCATATGCGCAAGCTGCCGCTGGCCGACGATGTCGAGCCGATGGTGATCGCGCGCGGTACCCCGGGCTTCTCCGGTGCGGACCTGGCCAACCTGGCCAACGAAGCAGCACTGTTCGCCGCGCGCGGCGGTGAGAAGGAAGTCCGCATGGACCACTTCGACCGTGCCCGCGACAAGATCCTGATGGGTGCCGAACGTCGTTCAATGGCGATGAGCGAAGAAGAAAAGACGCTCACCGCCTATCACGAAGCTGGCCACGCCATCGTCGGTCGCCTGGTGCCCGAGCACGATCCGGTCTACAAGGTGACCATCATTCCCCGCGGTCGTGCGCTGGGCGTGACGATGTACCTGCCGGAAGGCGACAAGTACTCGATGAACAGGGTGGCGATCGAATCGCAGCTGTGCTCGCTGTACGGCGGTCGTGTGGCCGAAGAGCTGATCTTCGGCACCGACAAGGTCACCACCGGTGCCTCCAACGACATCGAGCGCGCCACCAAGATGGCCCGCAACATGGTCACCAAGTGGGGCCTGTCCGATGAGCTCGGCCCGATCGCCTACGGTGAAGAGGACGATGAAGTGTTCCTCGGCCGTTCGGTGACGCAGCACAAGAGCGTGTCGGATGACACCGCGCGCCGCATCGACGAAGTGGTCCGCAGCATCCTGGACAAGGCGTACGCCCGTACCACCGAACTGCTGACGGCCAATCTCGACAAGCTGCACACGATGTCGCAGCTGCTGCTGCAGTACGAGACCATCGATGCGCCGCAGATCAATGCCGTGATGGAAGGCCGTGATCCGCCGCCGCCGATGGGCTGGGACAAGTCCGCCAGCAACAAGGATGGCGGCAACAACAACGACAAGGGGGGCGATGCCCGTCCCGTGTCGCCGATCGCCGGTCC
>DMZT01000321.1:537-5690 GCA_003484865.1 Stenotrophomonas sp. | reverse complement strand
TCTTCCGATCTGGTCGACTGAGATGCGCCGCGGCTGGGGAGCCCGCTGGCAGCAACTGCAACATCTGGCGCGACCGCGCCGCCCCGAGCACCTGCCGTGCCGGTTCGACCGGCGCCGCATCTATGTGCTGCCGACGCGGTTCGGGCTGTTCGTCGCCGCGCTGCTGTCGGCGATGCTGCTCGGCGCGCTGAACTACAACAACAATCCTGCGCTGCTGCTGGCCTTGTTGCTGGCGACCGTCAGCATCGCCAGTGCGATCAGCGCGCACCTGCAGCTGTCCGGATTGCAGGTGGATGCGGTCTCCGCCGAGCCGGTCACCGCGGGCGCGCCGTTGCGGCTGCGCATCAGTCTGTCGCGCGCCGATACCCGCGCCCGGCGCGGCCTGCAGGTGGAGCACGAGGGCGTGGCCGCGTTCGGGCACCTGATCGACAGCGACCAGATCGAAGTGGATCTCGCGCTGCCCACGCACCGGCGCGGCTGGTTCGACCTGGCCCGCATCCGCATCGCCACCACGCAACCGCTCGGCCTGGTGCGCGCGTGGTCGTGGGTCTGGCCGGAAACCCCGTTGCTGGTCTATGCGGCACCGGAAACGCACGCACCCTCCCTGCCGGAAAGCGGCGGCGACCCACTGCATACCCGCGTGCATGCCAGCGGCGAGGAGCTGCATCAGCTGCGCCCGTATCGCGCTGGCGATCCGATGCGCAGCATCGCGTGGAAACACTCCGCGCGACGCGACACCCTGTTGGTGCGCGAGTACGAAAAGCCGGTCGGGCTGGAGATCGTGCTGGACTGGTGGCACCTGGCACCGCTGGGCACCGAAGCACGGATCGCACGCATGGCGCGCTGGATCGACCTGGCCGAACGCGAAGGCCGCCGCTACACGCTCAAGCTGCCGGGCCAACCGGTGCTCGGGCCTGGCAACGGCAGCGCCCATCACCACCTGTGCCAGCGCGCACTGGCGCTGTTGCCTCATGACTGACCGGCCCGTGTCCCTGCTCAGTTCCGGTGCGCGCTACTGGACGCTGGCCAGCGCGGCGCTGGGCCTGTTGCCGCTGCTGCTGCAGCTGCCCACCGTGCTGGCCGCCGTCATCGCCAGTGTCGCACTGCTGACCGCGCTGGCCTCGCGGCAGCGACTGTTGCCGGGCGCCCTGCGCCTGTTGCTGGTGCTCGCCATGCTGGCCGCCATTTACTGGCAGATGGGTCCACGGCCTGGCCGCGACACCGGCTGCGCGCTGCTGGCAGCAATGCTCGCGCTGAAATCCAGCGAGCTGCGCAGCCTGCGCGATGCCCGCAGCCTGGTCGGCTTCGGGCTGTTCGGCCCGTTCGCGGCGTTCCTGCTCGACCAAGGCCCGTTGACGATGACGCTGGCCGTGCTGGCCGGCCTGGTCGCACTGCTCGCCCTGCAACGCCTGGCACACCTGGAGGGACAGGCACCGCCAGCGCCCCTCAAACGCCAGTTGCGCGGCATCGGCCGGTTGGTGCTGCTCGGCCTGCCGCTGGCCCTGGCCGGTTTCTGGCTGTTCCCGCGGTTGAGCGAACCGCTCTGGGGCATCCCGGATCGCGCGGTGGGCAAACCCGGCCTGTCCGACACGATGGAGCCCGGGGAGTGGCTGGACCTGATGGCCGATGACACCCCGGCGCTTCGCGTGCAGTTCTTCGGCGCGATCCCCGCGCCACAGCAACGTTACTGGCGCGGGCCGGTACTGACCCATTTCGATGGCAAGCGCTGGGAGCAGGACCGGCGGCAGATCGAGCGTGCGCCGGCCGCCGTGACCCACGCCAGCACGCAGTGGGACTACCAGATCGATTACGAGCCGACCGATCGCCGCCAGTTGGTCGCGCTGGATCTTCCGCTGCAGGCACCGCCCGGCAGCGACCTGGATGCCAACCACAGCCTGCGCAGCCACGCGGCGTTGAACGCACTGACCCGTTGGCGGCTGACCTCCGCACCGGCGGTGGCCTATACCGAAGCGCTGACGCCTGACGCGCGGCGCCTTGCGCTGCAGTTGCCCGACGGCTTGAATCCGCGCACGGCAGCGCTGGCCCGGCAGTGGCGACAGGACGCCGGCAGCAACGATGCCGCGATCGTGCAGCGCGCGCTGGACTGGGTGCGCGCGCGTTTCGTCTACACCCTGGACACGCCCGAGCCCGGTCGCGATGGCGCGGACGAATTCCTGTTCGATCAGCAGGCCGGCTTCTGCCAGCACTTCAGCTCCTCGTTCGTCGTATTGATGCGCAATGCAGGCATCCCGGCGCGGGTGGTGACCGGCTTCGCGGGCGGCATCCGCAACCCATATGGCGACTACTGGGTGCTGCGCCGGATGGACGCACATGCCTGGGCCGAAGTGTGGCTGCCGGGCCGCGGCTGGGTGCGGGTCGATCCGACCGCCGCCGTTGCGCCGGAGCGCGTTTACGACACGCTTGAGGACCGGCTGGGGGCCGGCGCTGCCGGCGCCACGCTGGACAGCCGATGGCTGCAGATCGGGCAGATGGGCGACTGGCTGCGCCGGGGCTGGAACGACCTGGTCCTGTCCTTCGATGCCAACCGTCAGCAGCAGCTTCTTAAACCGTTTGGTTTCGAGCGGCTGGATCCGAGCCAGCTGGTGGGAATTTTCATCGTCTTCGCACTGGCCGCGCTAGGCTGGATGGCATGGCTGCTGGCCCGGGGCGAACGCGAGCGCGACCCGCTGTTGCGGGCTTGGCATCGGCTGGGACGCCGGTACGCACGCTATGGGCTGTCCCGCGCCAGCGCCGAACCCGCTGACGAGTGGGCGCGTCGGGTGGACCGGCAGCGACCCGATCCTGCGCTGCTGTCGCTCAGCGCGCGTTTCGTCCAGGCGCGCTACGCTGGCGCTGACGTCGACCTCACTTCATTATTGCGCGACCTGCGCAGGCATCGCCCGACCTCCGGAGCATCCCCATGAAGATTCAAATCCTGCTTCCCCTTGCTGCCTCTCTGGCACTGGCTGCCTGCGCCACCGCGCCCAAGCCGTTGCAGGGGCAGTTCAGTATGGTCAGCCCGCGCGACGCGGTTCCCACCCAGCAGGTGGGCACCCCGGTACGTTGGGGTGGTCGCATCATCGAAACCAATCCGGGCCAGGGCCAGACCTGCTTCCAGATGATTTCGCGCCCGCTCAACGGCAGTGGCCGCCCGAGCACCACCTCGGCCGACGCCAGTGACGGCCGCTTCATCGCCTGCCGTGCCGGCTTCTACGATCCGGCGGTGTTCGAGCCGGGCCGCGATGTGACCTTCATCGGCAAGATCGGCGGCTACGAGAACACCCGCATCGGCGAGTACGACTACCGCCTGCCGAAACTGGACGCCGACGTCATCTACCTGTGGCCGGAACAGCGCCAGGTGGATGTGGTGCCCGCCTACCCCTACGGCCCGTGGGGCCCGGGCTGGGGTCCGGGCTGGGGCTACCGTGGCTGGGGCTGGTGGTAACACGCTGACGCAGAAACGCCGCCCTCGGGCGGCGTTTTTGTTTGCGCGCGGCCGGCTCAGCCGTTTGCCGTGCCGAAGTGGCCCAGCGGGGCACCGGCCAGCAGGTGCAGGTGGATATGGAACACGGTCTGCCCGGCATGCTCGCGGCAGTTCATGACGATGCGGTAGCCGTCCTGCGCGAAACCTTCGCGGCGCGCGTAGTCCGCGGCGGCCATCGCCAGCTTGCCGATCAGGTGTGCCTGCTCCGGGCGCACGTCATCCAGGGTCGGGATCGCCTCGTGCTTGGGAATGAACAACACGTGCACCGGCGCCTGTGGGGCGATGTCCTTGAAGCCGAGCACGTCCTCGTCTTCGTAGACGATGGTGGCCGGAATTTCGCGGCGGATGATCTTGCCGAACAGGGTGTCGTGGCTCATGAGGGCGCCTCGTGGAACAGGGCCCTGGAGAGTAGCGCGGATGCGCCCCCGGTTTCGATCATTGCCGCGCGGTGCGCCGCGTCATTCCTGCACTTCAGTACGCGTGCCGAACGCGTGCGACAGCGTGCCGCGATCCACGTATTCCAGTTCGCCCCCCAGCGGGAGACCCTGCGCGAGGCGGCTGGGCCGCACCTTGTAGCTGCGCGCCATCTGCGCCAGGTAATGCGCGGTCGCTTCGCCTTCCACGGTGGCACTGGTGGCGATGATCAACTCGTTGACCTCGCCTTGCTTCAGGCGCGCCTCCAGCTGATCCAGGCCCAGCTCGCGCGGACCGATGCCATCCAGCGGCGACAACCGCCCCTGCAGCACGAAGTACACTCCACGGAACCCGGTGGCCGTTTCGATCGCCAGGCGATCGGCCGGTGATTCCACCGCGCACAGCTGCTGGCGCTCGCGGCTGCCGTTGGCGCAGACCGCACAGATCTCGGTCTCGCTGAAATCCCGGCACTGTTCGCAATGCCCGATCCGCTCGATCGCCTTGGCCAGCACCTCGGCAAGCTTCTGGCCGCCCTCGCGCTCGCGCTCCAGCACGTGGTACGCCATGCGCTGGGCGGTCTTCTGGCCCACGCCCGGCAACACGCGGAAGGCCTCGATCAATTGTTCGAGCAGGGGCAGGCTCATGGCGGATCGCTCATCTCAGAAACAAGCGCGCGAAGCCCGAAGGCTTCGCGGCGCGGTCACCACGGTCGCGCCAGGCAGACACCCGGCGCAGGCGGTGGGTCAGAACGGCAGCTTCATGCCCGGGGGCAGCTGCATGCCGGCGGTCGCCGAACCCATGCGGTTCTTCGACTCGGCGTCGATCTTGTTGGAGGCATCGTTGAACGCGGCGGCCACCAGATCTTCGGTCATTTCCGCATCGGACAGCACCGACGGATCGATGCGCACCTTGCGGCATTCCTTGGTGCCGGTCAGGGTCACGCTGACCATGCCGCCGCCGGCGCTGCCGGTCACTTCCAGCTTGGCGAGGTCTTCCTGGGCCTTCTGCAGGTTCTCCTGCATCTTCTGGGCCTGCTGCATCAGTTGGGCGATATTGCCGCGCATGGGTCTTTACTCTTCAAAAGGACGAATGGAATCGGCGACGACCCGGGCACCGTGTTGCTGGACCAGCAACTGCACCGAAGGATCGGCCATGAAAGCGGCTTCCGCCGCCGTTTGGCGTTCGCCACGCTGACGGTCAGCGCGCTGATGCAGGGTCTCGGCACCGGCTGCACCGGTATCGATCACCAGGCGCG
>DMZT01000321.1:0-330 GCA_003484865.1 Stenotrophomonas sp. | reverse complement strand
TCAACGCCGCGATCAGCGCCGCCTGCGAGCGGTCCGAACTCAAGTACTCAAATCCGGGCGAAATCGCCAGTTTCAAGACGCCGTGCTGGTAGCTGATGAACGCCGAGTGCGCGGCCAGCTGTTTGGACGGGCCATTGAGCTGGCTGCCAGCCACCAGTTCCAGCCAGGCATCGGCGGTCAGGTCGCCCTGTGGCTCCGAGGGCGCGGTATCCGGCGCCGAGGGGGCGATGGCGATGCCCTCCGGGCGGGACACCGGGGCGGGAGCTTCCCGTGCAGGCGCGGGAGCAGCCGGTGCCACGGTCCGCTCGGCCGGCGCTTCCCACGGGGCGA
>DMZT01000401.1 GCA_003484865.1 Stenotrophomonas sp. | reverse complement strand
GATCCGCAAGAACGCGATGGCGGTGCCGATCAAGGACAAGGTCGAGATGCTGCTGTCGCTGAACGCGGCTGCGCTCAATGCCGGGGCCGACTTCATCAACTCCACGCTGTTCCTGGTCAACGAGCAGAAGTTCTTCGCCTCCAGCGATGGCTCCTTCATCGACCAGGACGTGCACCGGATCTGGCTGCCCTTCACCGCCACCGCGATCGACAAGGCCAGCGGCAAGTTCCGTACCCGCGCCGGGTTGTCCTCGCCGATGGGCATGGGCTACGAATTCCTGGATGGCGACGCGCGTGGCAAGATCGCGCTGCCGGGCGGCGTGGTCGCCTACCGCGATTCCTACGATCCGGTGGAGGACGCGATCGCCGCGGCCCGCCAGGCGCGGGAAAAGCTCAAGGCGCCGTCGGTCAAGCCGGGCAAGTACGACCTGGTACTGGACCCGTCCAACCTGTTCCTCACCATCCACGAGAACGTCGGCCACCCGCTGGAGCTGGACCGCGTGCTCGGCTACGAGGCCAACTACGCCGGCACCAGCTTCGCCACGCTGGACAAGCGCGATGCGGGCTTCCGCTGGGGCAGCGACATCGTCAACTTCTTCGCCGACAAGACCGCCCCGGGCAGCCTGGGCGCGGTGGGCTACGACGATGAGGGCGTGAAAACCAAGCGCTGGGACCTGGTCAAGGACGGCATCCTGGTCAATTACCAGGCCACCCGCGACGAGGTGCATATCCTTGGCGAGAAGGAGAGCCACGGCTGCAGCTATGCCGATTCGTGGGCCAGCGTGCAGTTCCAGCGCATGGCCAACGTGTCGCTGGCGCCGGGCAGGACCCCGCTGAGCGTGACCGACATGATCAAGAACGTGGAGAACGGCATCTACATCCACGGCCGTGGCTCCTACTCGATCGACCAGCAGCGCTTCAACGCGCAGTTCGGCGGCCAGCTGTACTACCAGATCAAGAACGGTGAGATCACCGGCATGGTCGAGGACGCCGCCTACCAGATCCGCACGCCGGAGTTCTGGAATGCCTGCAGCGCGATCTGCGACGAGCGCGATTTCCGCTTCGGCGGTTCGTTCTTCGATGGCAAGGGCCAGCCGGGCCAGGTCTCGGCGGTCTCGCATGGCTCATCGACCACGCGCTTCGATGGCATCAACATCATCAACACCGCGCGCAGCCTGGGATGAGCCTGTCCCCGCTCCGTGCCGAATGTCACTACCGCGGCACCCGTACGGCCGCAAGAATCGGCTGTGCCGCCGCGGCGGTCGCCCTGATGTCGCTGTTTCCCTGCCACCCCCACACCGACGTGGAGAGCTGCCTTGCAAAGACGTGACTTTCTCGCCCTGACCGGGCTTACCGCTGGCGGACTGATCGTGCCGTCGTTCTTCGGCAAGGTCATTGCCGCCGAACAACTGCAGAGCGCACTCGATCCGGCGCTGAAAAAGCGCCTGGCCGATGCCGCCCTGGCCGCCGCGCGCCAGGCCGGTGCGACCTACTGCGATGTGCGTATCGGCCGCTACCTGCGCCAGTACGTGATCACCCGCGAGGACAAGGTCCAGAACGTGGTGAACACCGAATCGACCGGCGTGGGCATCCGCGTGATCGTCAACGGCGCCTGGGGCTTTGCCGCCACCAACCAGCTCGGCACCACCGATGTGGCGCGTGCCGCGCAGCAGGCCGCCGCGATCGCCAAGGCCAACGCCGGCGTGCAGACCGCCCCGGTGCAGCTGGCCGCCGCGCCCGGCGTGGGCGAAGTGTCCTGGCGCACCCCGATCCGCAAGAACGCGATGGACGTGCCGATCAAGGAGAAGGTCGAGCTGCTGCTGGACGTCAATGCAGGCGCGATGGGCGCCGGCGCCAGCTTCGTCAACTCGATGCTGTTCCTGGTCAACGAGCAGAAGTACTTCGCCTCCACCGATGGCTCCTACATCGACCAGGATGTGCACCGCATCTGGGCACCGATGACGGTCACCGCCATCGACAAGAGCACCGGCAAGTTCCGCACCCGCTCCGGGCTGTCCTCGCCGATGGGCCTGGGCTACGAGTACCTCGATGGCGTCGGCACCGGCAAGGCGGTCTCGCCCAACGGCGTGGTCAACTACCGCAACTCCTATGACATGAAGGCCGATGCGATCGCCGCGGCCAAGCAGGCGCAGGAAAAGCTCAAGGCACCGTCGGTGAAGCCGGGCAAGTACGACCTGATCCTGGATCCGTCGCACACCTGGCTGACCATCCACGAGTCGGTCGGCCACCCGCTGGAACTGGACCGCGTGCTCGGCTACGAAGCCAACTACGCCGGCACCAGCTTCGCCACGCTGGACAAGCGCGAGCAGCATTTCCAGTACGGCAGCGACAAGGTCAACATCTTTGCCGACAAGACCCAGCCGGGCAGTCTCGGTGCGGTCGGCTACGACGATGAGGGCGTCAAGACCAAGCGCTGGGACCTGATCAGCGAAGGCAAGCTGGTGGATTACCAGACCATCCGCGACCAGGCCCATATCCTGGGCAAGACCGAGTCTGACGGCTGCTGCTATGCCGATTCCTGGTCCAGCGTGCAGTTCCAGCGCATGGCCAATGTCTCGATGGCGCCGGGCAAGTCCAAGCTGAGCGTGGCCGACATGGTCAAGGACGTCGAGAACGGCATCTACATCATCGGCGACGGCTCGTTCTCCATCGATCAACAGCGCTACAACGCGCAGTTCGGTGGCCAGCTGTTCTATGAAATCAAGAACGGGCAGATCACCCGCATGCTCGAGGACGTGGCCTACCAGATCCGCACGCCGGAGTTCTGGAACGCCTGCACCGCGGTGGCCGATGAAAGCGACTACCGCCTGGGCGGTTCGTTCTTCGACGGCAAGGGCCAGCCCGGCCAGGTCTCGGCGGTCTCGCACGGTTCGTCCACCGCGCGCTTCAACGGCATCAACGTCATCAACACCGCGCGCAGCCTCGGCTGACCGGTCAGGAGCCCCAATCCATGAGTATCTTCACCGAAGCGCAGGCCAAGGCCATCCTCGACAAGGTCATCGCGCTCTCCAAGGCCGATGAGTGCACCGCCGTGCTGGCCGGCTCGATCGACGGCAACATCCGTTTCGCGCTCAACAACGTCTCCACCAGCGGCATCGTCGACAACACCGAACTGGCCGTCACGGTCGCCTTCGGCAAGCGGGTCGGCACCGCCTCGATCAACGAGTTCGACGACGCCGCACTGGAACGTGTGGTGCGTCGTGCCGAAGATCTGGCCCGCCTGGCCCCGGAGAACCCGGAGTTCCTGCCGGCGATCGGCAAGCAGACCTACCGGTCCAGCCCGACCTTCAGCGAATCCACCGCGGCCATCGACCCGGCCTTCCGTGCCAAGGTCGCCGCCGACTCGATCGCGCCGTGCCGTGGCAACGGCCTGATCGCCGCCGGCTTCCTGGAAGATGGCCAGAGCTTCTACGCCACCGCCAACAGCAACGGCAACTTCGGTTACCAGCGCGGCACCAACTTCGATTACACCTGCACCGTGCGTACCGAAGACGGCCGCGGTTCGGGCTGGGTCGGCCGCAACCTCAAGGATGCCGCCGATTTCAAGGCCGACCAGGACATCCGCATCGCCATGCGCAAGGCCACCGAATCGGCCGAAGCCAAGGCGTTGGAGCCGGGCAAGTACACGGTGATCCTGGAGCCGGCGGCCGCGGCCGGCCTGATCAGCTTCATGATGAACTTCTTCGATGCGCGCTCGGCCGATGAAGGCCGCAGCTTCCTCTCCAGGAAGGGCGGCGGCAACAAGCTCGGCGAACAGGTCTACGACCCGCGCGTGACCATGGTGGCCGACCCGTGGCACCCGGAGGCGGCCGTGCTGCCGTGGGACAACGAAGGCCAGCCGCGCGAGAAGCTGGACATCATCAAGGACGGCAAGATCGCCAACCTCAACTACTCGCGTTTCTGGGCGCAGAAGCAGGGCAAGACCGCCAACGCGCGGCCGGGCAACCTGCTGATGGCCGGTGGCGACAAGAGCACCGCCGAGCTGGTGCGTGGCACCCAGAAGGGCATCCTGGTCACCCGCACCTGGTACATCCGCATGGTCGATCCGCAGACCGTGCTGCTGACCGGCCTGACCCGCGATGGCACCTTCTACATCGAGAACGGCCAGATCAAGCACCCGGTGAAGAACTTCCGCTTCAACGAGTCGCCGGTGATCATGCTCAACAACATCGAAGAACTGGGCAAGCCGGTGCGTGTGGCCGGTGACGAGTCCAGCCTGGTGATGATGATTCCGCCGATGAAGCTGCGTGATTTCACCTTCACCTCGTTGTCCGACGCGGTCTGATGAACGGTCGTGACGGCCACCGGCCGTCTCTTCGTCTGGCCGGTGACACCCGGGAACGTGCGTGGCGATGAACCGCGCACAGTTCCTGCGCCTGATGCTGGGCAGTGCCGCCTTCGCGGCATTGCCCGCGCCGGCACGCGCCCAGGCCGGGCGTTATGACTTCTGGTTCACCCGCCTCAAGTACGACTCCGGCGACTGGGACGTGGATGCGCGCATGCCATCCAACGTGATCACCTCGCTGATCGATTACACCTCCCTGCGCGTGGACCCGACCGAGCACGTGATCGCGCTGTCCGATCCGCGCATGCTGGAGGCACCGTTCTGCTACCTGGCCGGGCACAAGCTGGTCGAGTTCAATGCCGCCGAGCGGCAGAACTTCGTGCGTTACGTGCGCAACGGCGGCTTCGTGTTCGTGGATGACTGCAACCACGATATCGATGGTCTGTTCGCGAAGTCCTTCGAAGCACAGATGGCCAAGCTGTTCGGGCCGAAGGCGCTGAACAAGCTGCCCAACAACCACGCGCTGTACCGCAGCTTCTTCCGCTTCCCCGAGGGCCCGCCCGCCACGGGGTTCGAGCTCAATGGCTGGGGCGACGACCTGGTCCACGATTACCTCAAGGGCATCGAGATCGATGGCCGGCTCGGCGTGCTCTACAGCAACAAGGACTACGGCTGCGAGTGGGACTACGACTGGCGCAACAAGCGTTTCCTGGCCGAAGACAACACTCGTTTCGCGGTGAACATCGTGATGTACGCGTTGAACAACTAGTTTCTTCCTGATTCTTCAGCCACGCATGGCGTGGCTCTACATCGATTGATGCGAGTGCCTTATGACGACCGACCGCCTTGATGCCCTTCTTCCCAAACTGCAGCAGCTGCGCGGCGCGCTGGCCCAGGCCGTGGTCGGCCAGCACGCGGTGGTCGAGCAGCTGCTGATCGGCCTGCTGGCCGGCGGCCACTGCCTGCTCGAAGGCGCGCCCGGGCTGGGCAAGACCCTGCTGGTGCGCTCGCTCGGGCAGGCGCTGGAGCTG
>DMZT01000402.1:548-7003 GCA_003484865.1 Stenotrophomonas sp. | reverse complement strand
TGTTTGTCTCCGATCTGCCTGGCTACCTCGGCCGCGGCGGGCCGTATGCGCATGAGCTGCAGGTCCGTCGTGCGGGTGGGCAGGAACAGCTGGAGGTCGGGCTGACCCTGCTGCAGAACGGCGAGGCGATCGAAGAAGATCCACCGCGGCCGCCGGAAATGCTGGCCGATCAGCTGCGCGACGTGCGCTTCCGCTATCGCGGTACCGATCCGCGCACCGGCCAGCTGACCGAATGGCTGGACCGCTGGGAGGACACCCGCCGCCTGCCGCTGCTGGTCTCGATCGAGATCGTCCCGCTGCAGGGACCGGCGTGGCCACCGATGATCGCGGCGCTCCCGCCACCGCGCGGACATCGCCGATGAGGCCGGCGCGCGGTGCCGCGCTGGTGCTGGTGCTGTGGTTGATCGCGCTGCTCACGGCGGTGATCGGCGCATTCGCGCTGAGCGCACGCGTGGAGCACATGCAGCAGCGCGTGATTGGCGATGATGCCATCGGCCAGGAATACGCGCGCGCGGGGCTCGAATATGCCCTGCATCGTCTGCAGCCCCGCGCCAGTCAGCCGGCATGGGTGGCCGATGGCCGCCGCTACCGGTGGAGCTTCGATGACCGCCGGATCGATCTGGCGATCCTGGATGAGAACGGCAAAGTGAATCTGAATCTGGCCGATGCCAGCTTCCTCACCGCCTTCCTTCGTGCAATGGGAGAGGAACCTGGCCGCGCCCAGCAGCTGGCCGGTGCCATCGTCGATTGGCGCGACGCCGACAGCCTCAAACAGCCTGGTGGTGGCGCGGAGACGCCGGATTACGTCGCGGCCGGCCTGCCGTATGGCGCACGCAACGCGCGCTTCGAGACCGTCGGCGAGCTGCAGCGCGTGCTGGGCATGGAGGCGGACCTGTATGCGCGGATCGAGCCGATGCTGACCCTG
Organism: Stenotrophomonas sp.; assembly: GCA_003484865.1. GTDB lineage: Bacteria > Pseudomonadota > Gammaproteobacteria > Xanthomonadales > Xanthomonadaceae > Stenotrophomonas. Next base: position 6,078 of record DMZT01000402.1, on the reverse strand, counting down.
TACAGCCGCCAGGCGCGGCCCGATCCGCGCTTCGCGGCTGGCCCGGTGTTGACCGCGCTGGGGCTGGACGCCGAACGCCTGCTGGCCGAGCGCGAGCGTGCGGCGGCGGCAGATGACGCGGGATTACCGACCGCACCGCTTGCAGGTGGCAGCGGCACCTATAGTATCGAGAGTCGCGCCACGGACGAACGCGGCCGGATATCGGTACTGCGCGCCGTGGTGAGGATGGGGTCGGCAGGCACGCCGGGAACGGCATACACAGTACTTCGCTGGGAACAGGGAATGGCAGCAAGATGACGGCATGGCGTGACAGTCTGGTGCGGGCCCGCGGGCGCTTGTCGCCTGGCGTGGGCAGCAGCCTGCGCTGGTGGCGGCAATCGTTGCTGGCCTGGCTGCCGGTGCGGTGGCAATGGGCGATGGGCTGGTCGCGCTCGCGGCTGCTGTTGCAGCGCGATGGTGAGGTGTTGCGCCTGCAGCGCCAGACGGGCGAGCAGATCGAGGCGATCGCCGAACTGCCCTGGCCGGTATCGCCGGCCGCCCTGGATACCGTGCTGGACGCGCGCCTGCGCAGCTTGCCGCGGCATTGGTTGCTGCCCGCCGGCAGCGTGTTGCGGCGCCCGCTGCGGCTGCCCGCGGCGGCCGCGGAGCGGCTGCGCGATGTGGTCGGTTTTGAAATTGATCGGCAGACCCCCTTCGATGCCAGCCAGGTCAGCTACGACGTGCGCGAGCTGGGCGCGCTGCCGGATGGCCAGTTGCAGGTCGAGCTGGTGGTGATCCCGCGCGTGCAGCTGGAGCAGTGGGCGCAGCAGGCCGGGCCGTGGGCGCAGGCCGTGGCCGGCGTCGATGCGGTGGATGCCACTGGCCAGCCGCTGGACGTCAATCTGCTGCCGGTCGCGCAGCGGCAGCCGTATCGCGACCCGATGGCGCGCTGGAACTGGCTGCTGGCCGTGGGCGCGGTCGTGCTGCTTGCGCTGGCCGGCCATCAGTTGATCGACAATCGCCAGGCCGCGGCAGACCAGTTGCGTGAGCAGGTCGATGCCGCCGCGCGTGATGCGCGGCGGATTGCCGCCGAACGGCAGCAACTGCAGAGTCTGGTGGAAGGCGCCGCGTTCCTGGAGGGCAAGCGTGCCGAGCATGCGAGCACCGTGGAGATATGGAATGAACTTACCCGCCTGCTGCCCGATGGCACCTATCTGGAAAAAATGTCGATCGAGGGCACCACGCTGCAGTTGATCGGGCTCAGCCGCGAAGCCTCGCAACTGGTGCCGCTGCTGCAGGACTCGCCGCTGTGGCGCAAGGTCAACCTGACCGGCGTGCTGCAGGCCGATGGGGCGACCAGCGGCCGCGACCGTTTCACGCTGACTGCCGAGCTGCAGCCGTTGCCCGGCGCGATGCCGCCTGCCAAGGAGGTTGCCGATGGCAGCACAACCGACGCGCCGTGATCGCTGGCTGGCGCTGGGCCTGCTGCTGGCGGTGATCGCGGTGGCCTACCTGCTGCTGGTGCATCCGTGGTTGACCCGCCCGCTGCTGGCGATCCATGCCGACATCGCAACGGTGCAGGAGCGTCAGCAGCGTGTACAGGCGCAGCTGGCGCAGCGCGGCCAGATCGCTACCCAACTGAGCGAGGTGCAGACGGCGCTGGAGGGCCGCCCTGGCTTCCTGCGCGAAGCCACGGCCGAATCGGCGGCTGCCGCGCTCTCCAGCCGCCTGCAGGATGCGGTGGCCTCTGCCAGCCCGGGCAATCGCAGCTGCACGATCAGCAATCGCACGCCACTGCCGGATGCCAGTCGCGAACCGGCCTTCCCGCGCGTGGCCCTGCAGGTGCGCCTGCGGTGTGGCGTGCCGGAGATGGCCGCGGTGCTGCACACGCTGGAGACCGGCACGCCGCGCCTGTTCGTGGACAACCTCAATCTGCTGGCGCAGCGCTTCCAGCAATCGCCAAGTGAAACCGGCACCGGCCTGGACGTGTCGTTCGAACTGGTCGGCTATCTGCGCCCGGGCGCCGCGCTGGAGCCTGGTGCGCCGGTGCCGCCCCCCCTTCCGCTGCCGGCGGGACAGGACGCTGGGCAGAACGCTGACCCAGGTGCGGCCCTGCCCAGCGATGCGGCGGAACCCGCGCCGGCACCGGACGCTGCCGAGGAGGTCGAGCATGAAGCTTGAAGCAGCCGGCCTGCGCACCTGGTGGCTGGGGGGCATCGCGCTGTGGGCACTGGCGATCTGGATCGCCACGCTGTTCGGGCTGGGCAGCCGTATCGCGCCGGCCACGGATGGCGATATCGGCCCCGGGCCGTTGCCGCAGCTGGCACCGGCCGCACCGGAGCGCATGGCCTCGGCCAGCACGTACGCACAGATCGGTGCGCGGCCGCTGTTCGCCGAAGACCGGCAGCCGCGCCCGTATCTGCTCGGCGGCACCGAGCAGGGCACCGCCAGCAGCGTTTCGCTGACCGGCGTACTGCTCACGCCTGACTTCGCCATGGCCATCCTGACCACCGATCAGCGCCAGTCGCTGCGGTTGCGCTTGAACGGTGAGGCGGTGAACGGTTGGCAGCTGCTGGCGCTGGAACCACGCCGGGCCACGGTCAGCGGGCCGGGTGGCACCCAGACGCTGGAACTGCCGGTGTTCAACGGGCAGGGCGGCGAGCCCCCCACCGTGCTGGGCGCCACGCCGCTCACGAGCGTTCCTCCGGCCGGTACCGGCGCCCGACCGATCAACGGCGCGGCGGCGCCGATGCCCGCGCCCCCACCGGCCGCAGCCCCTGCGGCGCAGGCAGGGACGCCCTCGAATGCGGCGGCCCCCGCGCAGAACGCGCAGGGCCCCAGCGAAGACCAGATGAAGGCGATCCGCGAACGCATCCAGGCGCGCCGCCAGCAATTGCAGCAACAACAGCAACAGCAGTCGCAGCAACCGCCCGCGGGCGGCTCCGGCCACAACCCTTAGAGTGACAGCATGACCCTGCGCCTTTTCCCCGTGTCTTTCCTTGTCGCCCTGCTGGTGGGCTGCACCACCGTGCCCGCGCCGGAGGTGCGCCGCGATGCGGTCCTCGACAGCCACCAGGTGGTCGCCGGTGATGGATCCCACGCAGGCGTCGATGCCGAGCCACTGGGAACCAGCAGTGCACCGCAGGCGGTGATCCGCCGCGGCACCGGCACGATGATCAACCGCAGCGCCGCCGCGGCGCCGCAGCCGTCGCTGGGCAATGCCTCCACCGGCAATGCGACCTTCAACTTCGAAGGCGAATCGGTGCACGCCGTGGTCAAGGCGATCCTCGGCGACTTCCTCGGCCAGAACTATGTGATCGCGCCGGGCGTGCAGGGCACCGTGACCCTGGCCACGCCCAAGCCGGTCTCCTCGGCGCAGGCCTTGAACCTGCTGGAAATGGTGCTGGGCTGGAACAACGCGCGCATGGTCTACAGCGCAGGCCGCTACAACATCGTGGCCGCCGACCAGGCGCTGGCGGGCACCGTATCCCCCAGCACCGCCTCGCCGGCCAATGCGCGTGGCTTCGAAGTGCGCGTGGTGCCGCTGCAGTACATCTCCGCCACCGAGATGAAGAAAGTGCTGGAGCCCTACGCGCGCCCGAACGCGATCGTCAACGTCGACAACGGCCGCAACGTGATCACCCTCGGCGGTACCCGCAGCGAACTGGAGAACTACCTGCGCACGGTCGAGATTTTTGACGTGGACTGGCTCTCGGGCATGTCCGTGGGCGTGTTCCCGATCCAGTCCGGCAAGGCCGAGCAGGTCGCCGCCGATCTGGAGAAGGTGTTCGGCGAGGAAAGTAAAACTCCCAGCGCCGGCATGTTCCGCTTCCTGCCGCTGGAGAATGCCAACGCGGTGCTGGTGATCACCCCGCAGGCGCGCTATCTCGACCAGATCCAGCAGTGGCTGGACCGCATCGATACCGCCGGTGGCAGCGCGCGGCTGTTCTCCTATGAGCTGCGCTACGTCAAGGCCAAGGACCTGGCCGAGCGTCTGGCCGAGGCCTTCGCCAATGAGAACGGCCGCGGCGGCCGCGGCAGCAGTTCGCTGGCGCCGGGCGCGTCGCCGATGGACATCGGCAGCCGCGATGGCAACAGCAACAGCAATTTCTCCAACACCGGCAGCAGCAACGGCAGCAGCCGCGGTGGGCTGGGCGAGGGCACGATGAGCCTGCCGCAGCGCCAGTCCGGCAACGCCAGCTTCAGCCTGGAGGTGCAGGGCGATACGGTCGGTGTCTCGGCAGTGGAGGAAACCAACACGTTGCTGGTGCGCTCCACCCCGCAGGCGTGGCGCTCGATCCGCGAGGTGATCGAAAAGCTCGACGTGATGCCGATGCAGGTCCACATCGAAGCGCAGGTGGCCGAGGTCGCGCTGACCGGCGATCTCAGCTACGGCGTGAACTGGTTCTTCGAGCAGGCCGTGGCCACCGGCAAGACCGAGAGCGGCATCGACCTGCCCAGCGCGCTTGGCCGTTCGATCTGGGGCAGCATTTCCGGCTCGGTCGGCAGTGACGGGGTCGGCTGGACCTTCCTCGGCAAGAACGCCGCCGCGGTGGTCAGCGCGCTGGACAAGGTCAGCAACCTGCGTCTGCTGCAGACCCCGTCGCTGTTCGTGCGCAACAACGCCGAAGCCACCCTCAACGTGGGCACCCAGATCCCGATCAACTCGGTGTCGGTCAATACCGGCGTGGGCGGCGACAACACCTACAGCCAGGTCCAGTACCTGGATACCGGCGTGATCCTCAAAGTGCGCCCGCGCATCACCCGCGATGGCGTGGTGTTCCTGGACATCGTGCAGGAGGTCAGTTCGGCCGGCGCGATCCCGAGCGGCTGCGACCCGACCCGCACCACCTGCAACCCGCCGATCAATACCCGCAAGATTTCCACCGAAGCGGCGGTGCAGAGCGGTGACACCATCATGCTCGCCGGCCTGATCACCGATTCCGGCGAAGACGGCTCCAGTGGCGTTCCGGGCCTGAGCAAGCTGCCGGTGATCGGTGCGCTGTTTGGCCGGAAGACGTTGAAGTCCGAACGCTCCGAAGTGATCGTGCTGCTGACCCCGACCATCGTGCGCAACGCACAGGAGTCGCGGAACCTGACCGACGAGTACAGCAGCCGCTTCCGTGCGATGGAGCCGTTCCCCGAGCGCAAGGGCAAGCGCTGAGCGATGCCAGGCCCCTGCTGTCACCGCAGGGGCCGATCTTGTTACGCTGGCCGCGCCCAAGGGAGCCTGCGATGACACAGCGACACGGCGAAGACGACAGCACGCAGAGGTCGGCATGAGCACGGTCATCCTGTTGCCGATCGGGGTCGACGATGCCGCGCTGGACCGCTGCCTGGCCGCGCTCGATGCCGGCACCGCGCCCGGTACCGCGATCTGGTTGGCCGACGATGGCCAGGCCGGCCCGCGCGCCCAGGCCGTGATCGAACACTGGTTGGCACAGACGCCGCTGCAGGCCGAGTACACCCGCCGTGCCCGGGCGATCGGCGAAGTCGCTCATCTGGATGAAATGCTCGCCGCGTGTACCGGCGCCGACGTGGTGGTGCTCGC
>DMZT01000402.1:0-443 GCA_003484865.1 Stenotrophomonas sp. | reverse complement strand
CGACGTGGTGGTGCTCGCCCCGGATGCGATCCCGGCACCGGGCTGGCTGCAGCAGCTGGAGGCCTGCCTGGCCCGCGATGCCTCGATCGGCTCGGCCACGCCGTGGTGCAATGCCGGTGAGACGGCCGCCTGGCCGCGCCTGGGCGAGATCAATCCGCTGCCGGACGATCTGGACCTGGCGCTGTTGGCCCAGGCCTGCGCGGCGATGCCGCCGCTGCATCCCGAGTTGCCTTCGGCGGTGACCCACGCTGTGTTGTTGCGCGGCAATGCCCGGCGCAAGGCCGGCGGGCTGGACATGCACAGCTACGCGTCGTGGAACGCGGCGCTGATCGACCTCAGCCTGCGCATGGCCGGGCTCGGCTGGCGCAACGCGCTGTGCGAGACCGCCTTCGTCGCCCGCGTGGCCGAAGGCGTGACCGGCGAGGGCGACATGGAGGCGTTGG
>DMZT01000400.1 GCA_003484865.1 Stenotrophomonas sp. | reverse complement strand
TGGCGCACGTCGAGCCCCCAAGGATGGGTTTACGGCGTGTCCCGGCAGGGCCTGGCCCCCGCTCGCCAACACGGAGGTGCCTGTCAGCCAAAGCCGTTGCCTCTGCCTTTGCCGTCAGTCAGCCAAGCCCGCCAAAAAACAAATCCTTACTGCAGCAGCGAACGCAGCATCCAGGCGTACTTTTCGTGGGTCTGCAGACGCTGGGTCATCAGATCCTCGGTCGGTGCGTCGTCCGCATCGTCTGCCACGTCCAGCACTTTGCGCGCCGTACGGCACACCGCCTCGTTGGCGGTGACCAACTGGCGTACCATTTCACGCCAGTCCGCGCTGTCGGTCAGGCCCGGCTCCTCGGCGATCGAGGTCAGGGCCGCGAACTCGCGGTACGAGCCCGGGGCATTGAAGCCCAGTGCACGGATGCGTTCGGCCACGTCATCCAGGGCCGCCCACTGTTCGGTGTACTGGGTCTCGAACATGGTGTGCAGCGAGTTGAACATCGACCCGGTCACGTTCCAATGGAAGTTGTGGGTCTTCAGGTAGAGCGTGAACGCATCGGCCTGGAAGGCCGACAGTCCATCGGCGATCTTCTTGCGATCGCCCTCCTTGATCCCGATATCGATGTTCGGGGCCGACGGGGCCGCCGCGCCGAGCTTCTGCTTGGCAGTCTTGGGCTTTGCCGGGGTCTTGGTCGTCTTCGCCATGGGAGAACTCCTTATGGATGGGATGAATCGGATGGCCTTCACAATAGATCAGACTACCCTTTCAGTAGTAAACAAAAGTTCTAAACGAATCGATTGATGAGCGCTATCGAAAAACCACATGCAGCACGCCTGGCCCAGCAGCAGGCCGCCATCAACGGGGCCATGAGCCGCGACCGCGGTCGTTTGCTGGGGATGCTCTCGCGTTGGCGGGCCAAACCGGCGGATACGGGGCTGGCGGCGGCGTTCGAGCAGGCCTTGCAGGCGTCCGTGCAGCGCCGTGAAGCGCGTGCGCTGAATCAGCCGGCCATCACTCTGGACGAGCAACTGCCGATTGCGCGTGAAGCCGAGGCCATCACCGCGCTGATCCGCGACCACCAGGTCGTGGTGATCGCCGGTGAAACCGGCTCGGGCAAGACCACCCAGCTGCCCAAGCTGTGCCTGGCCGCCGGCCGTGGCACCGCCGGCATGATCGGCTGCACGCAGCCGCGACGGATCGCCGCGCGTGCAGTGGCGACCCGCGTTGCGCAGGAACTGCAGTCCGAGCTGGGCACCACAGTGGGCTACCAGGTGCGCTTCACCGATCGCGTCGGTGACGATACCCGCATCAAATTCATGACCGACGGCATCCTGCTGGCCGAGATCAGCAGTGACCGCTGGCTGTCCAACTACGACACGATCATCGTCGACGAGGCGCACGAACGCAGCCTCAACGTCGATTTCCTGCTGGGCTATCTGAAGCAGCTGCTGAAGAAGCGGCCCGATCTGAAACTGATCGTCACCTCGGCGACCATCGATACCTCGCGCTTCGCCCAGCATTTCGACGATGCCCCGGTGATCAGCGTGGAAGGCCGCACGTTCCCGGTGGAGGTGCGTTACCGGCCGCTGGAAGGTGAGGGCGGCGGCGAGGCTGACGGTGGGCGCGATGGCGAGCGCACCGTCAATGATGCGGTGGTCGCGGCGGTGGATGAAATCACCCGGATCGACCCGCGTGGCGACATCCTGCTGTTCTTCCCGGGCGAGCGCGAAATCCGCGATGCGCACCAGTCCCTGGAACGACGCAAGTACCGTGGCACCGACGTGCTGCCGCTCTATGCGCGGCTGTCGGTCAAGGATCAGGACCTGGTGTTCAACCCCGGCGCCAACCGGCGCATCGTGCTGGCCACCAACGTCGCCGAAACATCGCTGACGGTGCCGCGCATCCGCTATGTGATCGACCCGGGTTTCGCCCGCATCAAGCGTTACAGCCCGCGCCAGAAGCTGGACCGGCTGCACATCGAAGCGGTCTCCCAGGCCAGCGCCAACCAGCGCAAGGGCCGCTGTGGCCGCGTGTCCGAAGGCATCTGCTACCGGTTGTATTCCGAAGCGGATTTCCAGTCGCGCCCCGAGTTCACCGATCCGGAAATCCGCCGCTCCAGCCTGTCCGGGGTGATCCTGCGGATGCTGCAGCTGGGCCTGGGCAAGATCGAGGATTTCCCGTTCCTGGAGGCACCGGATGAGCGCGCCATCGCCGATGGCTGGCAGCAGCTGGGTGAGCTGGGTGCGGTCGATGCCGAGCGCCGCCTGACCCCGATCGGGCGCCAGATGGCGCGCCTGCCGGTGGACGTGAAACTGGCCCGCATGCTGGTCGCCGCGCAGGCCCAGGGCTGCCTGCGGCCGATGCTGGTGATCGCCTCGTTCCTGGGCATCCAGGACCCGCGCGAGCGCCCGCCGGAAGCGCGCGCCGCGGCCGACAACGCGCATGCGCTGTTCGCCGATGGCCGCTCGGAGTTCGTCGGCGTGCTGCGCCTGTGGGACGGCTACCGCCAGGCTCACGAAGACCTGACCCAGTCCAAGCTGCGCGACTGGTGCGGGCGGCATTTCCTCGGCTTCCTGCGCATGCGCGAGTGGCGCGAACTGCATCGCCAGCTGCGCGTGCTGTGCGAGGAGCTGGGCTGGACGGAAGAAGCGGCCGAGAGCTCCCTGGCACCGTTGCTGGCCGGTTCGTCCGCGCCTGCACCGGCGCGCGATGACGAGGCGAAGATCAAGGCGACGCGCGGCCAGCAGCACCGTGCCGCACGCCTGGCCCGCGAAGGGAAATCCGAGCCGGCGCCTGCCCAGAACACGCCGGCATCGGTCAAGGGCGCCGATGCCGAGGCGCGCAACGCCTTCAGCGACAAAGTGCGCGCAGCCGCCTACCAGACCCTGCACCGTGCCTTGATCGCCGGCCTGCCCACGCAGATCGGCCACCGCAGCGACAAGGGCGATTTCCTGGCGCCGCGCCAGCGCCGCTTCCTGCCGTTCCCGGGCTCGACCCTGGCCAAGCGGCCGCCGCCGTGGCTGCTCACCGCGACCTTGCTGGATACCCAGAAAATCTGGGGCCTGACCAACGCGGCGATCGAGCCGGACTGGGTCATCAACGAGCTGCCGCACCTGCTGCTGCGCAAGCACTTCGATCCGCATTGGTCGCGCGCGCAGGGCCAGGTGCTGGCCTCCGAGCAGATCAGTCTGTTCGGACTGGTGCTGGCCCCGAAGAAGCCGGTGCACTACGGCCGCATCGCGCCGGGCGAGGCGCACGACATCTTCGTGCGGCAGGCCCTGGTGACCGGCGAAATCAACACCCGTGCCGGCTTCGTCGCCGACAACCTCAAGGTGCTGGAGCAGGCGCGCGAAGAGGAGGCCAAGCTGCGCCGTGCCGGCATCGTCGCCGATGAAGGCTGGCAGGCGCGCTGGTACCTGGACCGGATTCCGGCCGAGATCCATTCGGCGATGGGCCTGGATACCTGGTGGAAGGCGCTGGCGCCGGAGAAACGCCGCGCGCTGTCGTGGTCACTGGCCGATCTGCTGCCGGGCGAGGGCAGCGACGCCGAACGGTATCCCGCGTATCTGCCGCTGGGTGATGCACGGCTGCCGCTGCATTACACCTTCGAGCCGGGTGCCGACGAAGATGGCGTCACGTTGGAGGTGCCGCTGCACCTGCTCAACGCGCTCGATCCGGCGCGGTTGTCGTGGCTGGCGCCCGGCTTCGTGGCCGACAAGGCTGCGGCCCTGATCCGCAGCCTGCCCAAGGCGATGCGCCGCAACTATGTGCCGGCACCGGACTTCGGGCGCGCGTTCGCCGAAGCGTTTGCCGAGCCGACCGCCGATGACATCCGTGGCGAGCTGGCACGGTTCCTGTCGCGTGCGACCGGTGCCAAGCTGGCCGCGACCGATTTCGATGACGCAGCGCTGGACGCCCATCTGCGCATGAACCTGCGGCTGCGCGATGCCGATGGCAAGGTGCTGGCGACCTCGCGCGATCTGGATGCACTGCGCGCCCGCTTCGGTGACAAAGCCGGGGATGCCTTTGCCGCACGCGCCGGGCGTGCGCTGGCAGCCGAAGGGTTGCGCGATTTCCCGGCCAGCCCGATCCCGCTGCAGGTGCCTGGCGAAGCCGGCGTGCCGGCCTATCCGGCGCTGGTCGACCAGGGCGAGACCGCCGCGTTGAAGATTTTCGCCGATCGCAACGAGGCGCTGGAGCAGCATCCGCTCGGCGTGCGTCGATTGCTGGAGATTGCGCTGGCCGACAAGGCCAAGCAGGCGCGCAAGCAGCTGCCGGTGCCGCCGAAGACCGGGTTGTTGTATGCCGCGATCGAATCGCAGGAACGCCTGCGTGGCGACCTGGTCGATGCCGCGATGAACGCGGTGCTTGCCGATGGCCTGGGTGATATCCGCGACCCGGCCGCGTTCGCCAAGCGCAGCGCGGAGGCGGGCAAGGCGTTGTTCGCCGAGGCGATGGCCCGCCTGAAGCTGGCCGAGAACATCCTGGCCCATGTGGCCGAGCTCAAACCACAGCTGGAAGCGCCGCTGATGGGCTGGGCACGCGGCAATCTGGATGACATGGAGCAGCAGCTGGCCGCGTTGGTCCATCCTGGCTTCCTGCGCGAGACCCCGGCCGATGCCCTGGCGCAACTGCCGCGCTACCTGCGCGCAATGATCCTTCGCACTGAGCGTGCCAAGCGCGATCCGCCGCGCGACCAGGCGCGGATGCTGGAGCTGCGGCCATTCGTGGATGCGTTGGCACAGGCCGAGGCCCGCGGGTTGCGGGAGCGGCCGCAGTGGCAGGACCTGCGCTGGGATCTGGAAGAGTTGCGGGTCTCGCTGTTTGCCCAGGAGCTGGGCGCGAAGACCGGGATTTCAGCCAAGAAGCTGGCCCAGCGCGTGGCCGCGCTGCAGAAGCCTTGATCCGGCAGTGACCCGTGCCAGGTCGGCACGGGTCACTGGGGTTGCCTGAAGCGGATTATTTGACGCGGCGGACCTTGGCGCGGGTGTTGACGCCCTGGATCTGCATGTACCACACCCCGCCGACGCCGGGAGCGATGCTGACCTCAGGCGACTGGCGGCGGACACCTCCGACTTGGACATCGTCGACCTGCTCCCATTCCTGGGCGTTGGCGAGCGCGTAACGCTGGCCCTTGCCAAAGCCGCGGAATTCTCCGGTCAAGACGCTTTTGATCGGCTCCTTGGTGCCGAAGTCGAAGAAGCCGTGGTTTTTCACGATGACTTCCTGACGACCCTCTTCGCGGGCCTGCTCGCGGGCATCGGCCGCCAGCGCGGCCACCTTGCCCTGCAGCCAGTTGTTGAGCTCGGCCAGTTCCTGCGGCGTGAGCTTCTCCAGCCCGGCCGCCTTGAACTCGGCCGGCGACATCTGCTGCTGCAGATCGCCTTCGACCACGCGCTGGGCCAGCGCCGGGAGCGAGAGGCTCATCATGACGGCCGCGCAGGCCAACAACCGCAGACGGGAAAAGCGCATGGCAGGGTCTCTCCTAGGAATGGCCGCAGTGTAGTGCCAGCGCCCCGGCATGTGCACATGCTGGTGATGGCGATTGTCGGGGGGGCGCTGCGGCGCTAGTGTAGGTGGCCTCTGTCTTGTCTGTACGATGCTGTGAACCGCGCTTCCTCCCCTGGCCTGGATGGCTTGTTGAACCGACCCTCGGTGGCTTCGCTGCCGGCTGAGCTGCGCGAGGCATTGCTGCAGCGCTGGCAGCAACCCGAGGCCGATCTGGAACGGCGCGCGGGCTGGCCGGTGCTGGCTGACACGCTGGATGCGCTGTCATTGCTCTCGGCCGACGAATCTGCCTTGCTGGCCACGTTGCTGTTCGATCTGCCGTGGTTGCGTGCCGGTCTGGACACGCTGCCGATCGGTGCGCTCAAGCCGGTGGTCGTCGGCCTGCTGGACGGCCTGGACGCCGCCGACCAGGTCTGGGCGCTGCACGCCGGGCGCGAGGCCGGGCGCAACAGCGAAGGCCTGCGTCGCCTGCTGCTTTCGATCATCCGCGATCTGCGCGTGGTGCCGATCCTGCTCGCCCGCCAGCTGGCCCGCATGCGCGGTGCCGATCGCTTGCCCGAAGAAGAGCGCCGCGCGCTGGCCCAGCTCACCCGCGACATCCATGCGCCGCTGGCCAACCGGCTCGGCATCTGGCAGTTGAAGTGGGAGCTGGAGGATCTGGCGTTCCGCCATCTGGAACCGGAGACCTACCGCCGCATCGCGCGCGAGGTGGATGAAACGCGCTTGGCGCGCGAGCGCTATGTCGAGGGCGTCAAAAAGGCGCTGTCGCGCGAGCTGCTGGCGCAGGGCATCCGCGCCGAGGTCAGCGGCCGCCCGAAGCACATCTACAGCATCTGGCGGAAGATGCAGAAGAAGCGGCTCGCCTTCGAGCAGCTGTACGACATCCGCGCCGTGCGCGTGATGGTGGACGACGTGGCCGCCTGCTACGCCGCGCTGGGCGTGGTGCATGCACTGTGGGCGCCGGTGCCGAGCGAATTCGACGATTACATCGCGCGCCCGAAAGCCAACGATTACCGTTCGCTGCATACCGCCGTGGTCGGCCCGGAAGGGCGCACCATCGAAGTGCAGATCCGCACCCACGACATGCACGCCCAGGCCGAGCTCGGCGTGGCCGCGCATTGGCGCTACAAGGAAGGCAGCAAGGGCGCGGAAAAGGCGTTCGACCGCAAGATCACCTGGATGCGGCAGCTGCTGGAGCAATCCCAGGACGGGCATGCAGGCGAACTGGCCGGTGCGCTGGATGCCGAGCTGACCGAAGACCGGGTCTACGCGCTCAGTCCCAAGGACGAGGTGATGGACCTGCCCCAGGGCGCCACGCCGTTGGATTTTGCTTACCACGTGCACACCATGGTCGGGCACCGCTGCCGGGGGGCGAAGGTCAACGGCCGCATCGTGCCGCTGACCTACCGCCTGCGCAGCGGCGACCGCGTCGAGATCCTGACCGGCAAGGAGGCCGATCCCCGGCGCGACTGGCTGCTGGCCTCCAGCGGGTTCCTGGCCAGCAACCGTTCGCGTGAAAAGGTGCGCGGGTGGTTCCACAAGCTGGACCGCGCGCGCAACGTGCAGGCCGGCCGCGAGCTGCTCGAGCGCGAACTCAAGCGCCTCGGCCTGCAGCACGCCGATCTGGCCATCGCGGTGAAGAAGTTCCACGCCGACAGCGTCGACGATCTCTACATCCAGGTGGCGCTGGGCGATACCGGGCCGAACCAGGTCAGCCGCACGCTGCTGGAAGCCGAACGTGCCGCCAGCCAGCCGGCGGCGCCGGTACTGCCGCGCCCGACCGCGCGGCGCGAGAGTGTGCGCAGTGCCGATTTCACCGTACAGGGCGTGGGCAACCTGCTGGTGCAGCTGGCGCGTTGCTGCCAGCCGGTGGCCGGCGAGCCGATCGTCGGGTATCTGACGCGTGCGCGCGGCGTCACCGTGCACCGCACCGACTGTGCCGCGCTGGCACGGCTGGCCGCGGCCAGCCCGCAGCGGATTCTTCCGGTGGAGTGGGGCCAGGCCGGCGGTGGCTATGAAGTGGACGTGGTGGTCGACGCGGTCGACCGGCGCTGGCTGCTCAAGGACATCACCAACCTGATCGCGCAGGAGGATGCCTATGTGCTGGACATCCACAGCGACAACGTCCGCAACAGTGGCCGTGCGCATCTGCGCCTGCGCCTGAAGGTCAGTGACTACGGCCAGCTTTCGACCCTGCTGGGCAAGCTGGATGCACTGCCCGGCGTCAGCGAAGCCCGGCGTCTAGGCTGAGCTCACGTGCCCCACGCTAGGCTCGCGCCATGAGCCGGGACGATGACAGGCATGACGCCGCCCACGAAGCACTGCGACGGGTGCGCCGCGAAGGCCGCTGGTGGTGTTTGCAGGCGCGCCATGCCCGGCGCATCTGGCGCTGGGCGCTGCTGGTGGCCGTGCTGCTGTTCGTCAGCCTGGCCTTGTTGCGCCGGCCGCTGGCCAACTGGTTCTGGAACGAGCCGCAGATCGAGCAGCTGCTCGACCAGGGCGATCGCGCGCTGGCCGCGGGCCGGTTGAGTGCGGCAGATGGCAGTGGCGCACGTGAATCCTTCCAGGCCGCGCTGGCGCTGGACACCGACCGCTTGCAGGCGCGCAGCGGTCTGGCACGCACCGGCCAGGCTGCCCTGCAGCAGGCGCGGGATGCGCTGGACCGGGGCGATGCACCGGCGGCGACCGCCGCGCTTGCGCTGGCCCGCGAACTGCAGGTGCCGCAGCGCGATGCCGATGCGGTGGCGCAGCAGCTGCACGCACACGACCAGGCACGCGCGGGCATCGGGGCGTTGCTTGGGCGCGCCGAAGCGGCCCTGCAGGCGCAGCGGCTCGAGGGCAGCCCCGATAGCGCGCTGCCGCTGTTCCAGCAGGTGCTGGCGCTGTCCCCCAACCAGGTGCGCGCACTGGAGGGGCGCGAGGATGCGCTGTCCGATCTCCTCCAGCAGGCGCGCACGGCGGCCGGACGCGGCGACGTGGCCAGGGCGGCGGCGCTGGTGCGCAGCGCGCGTGGTTTCGATGCCGGGCATGTCGATCTGCCGGCCACCCAGGAGGCGCTGAACAACGCGCTGGAGCGACGCCAGCGCGAGGGCGAGATCGCGCTGCGCCGGCAGAAGCTGGAGGTTGCGGCCGATGCATTCGCAGCGGTGCTTTCAGCGCTGCCCGACGATCCTGCCGCGCGCCGTGGCCAGCTGCAGGTCGCCGATGCGCAGCTCACGCGTGCGACGCGGCTGGCCGGCAACTTCCGCTTCGACGACGCAGCCCGGGCGCTTCAGGTGGCCCAATCGCTGGGCGCGTCCACGCGTTCGCTGGAGGCGGCCCGCCATGTGATCGAGCAGGCGCAACGCTCCCAGGCGGCATTGAAGACCCCG
>DMZT01000320.1 GCA_003484865.1 Stenotrophomonas sp. | reverse complement strand
TCCGATCTAATCCCCGCGCCCGCGGCTGCCATCGGCTGATCCGGCAGGGCGCAGCGCTGGTGGAGGCGCCGGCCGAGGTGACCGCCGGGTTGGCCGCGCTCGCCCAGACCCTGGCCGGGGCCTTGCGAACCCGCTTGGACGCCCCCACTGAACAGGCACGACCGGCGCCCGAGCGCGCCCCTTCCTACACCGACCCGGACTACCAGTGCTTGTGGAAAGCCCTGGATCACGACCCAACGGGTATGGATTCATTGATCCAGCGCAGCGGATTGACGGCGGCCCAGCTGTCGGCCATGCTGCTGGTCATGGAACTGGATGGAAAGGTAATGGCCGCCTATGGTCGCTACTGTCGAAAACCCTAGTTTCTTCACCTCCACAGCGTCGTTGACGCAGGCCGAGGGGCAATGAAAGAGAGCATTCTGGATGTCCTGCTGTACTTGTTCGAACACTATTTCAGCGAAGACGCGGACCTCATCCGCGACCGCGACTCCCTCCAGAACGGCCTGATCCAGGCCGGCTTCAGCCCCACCGAGATCAACAAAGCCTTTGACTGGCTGGACGCGCTCGCCGAGCAGCGCCCGGCCGTGGTGCTGGGCCGCGTCAATGGCCCGGTGCGCATTTTCCATGGGCCCGAGCTGGACAAGCTCGACGTGGAAGGCCGTGGCTTTTTGATGTTCCTGGAGCAGCACGGCATCCTCGATGCCAGCCAGCGTGAGCTGGTGCTCGACCGTGCGATGGCGCTGGACCAGGACGAACTGGACCTGGACGACCTCAAGTGGGTCGTGCTGATGGTGCTGTTCAACCAGCCCGGGGCCGAGGCCGCGTACGCCTGGATGGAAACCCAGATGTTCGTGGACGAGCCGGAACCGCTTCACTGACCTTACACTGAGCGCCTTGCGCATTCAGGAGCGGGCCGGTGGACCAGTGGTTCTTTGCAGAAGGAAACAGTCAGCAGCGCGGTCCGCTGCCTGCTGACGAGTTGATCGCGCTCTACCATTCCAGCCGCATCGCACTGGATACGCTGGTCTGGCGCGACGGCATGGCCCAGTGGCAGCCGCTGGAAACCGTGGCGGCCGAGATCGGCCTGGACATCGCCCCCGCCGTCGAGGTGGTGGCAGAGCCGGTTCCCGGCCCCGCCGTGCCACCGGCGCTGCCCGCCGCGCCCGGCGTTCCCGTCACCCCCGTGTCCCCCGCCAACCCCACCGCCGTTCCCCCACCCCGCAAGGGATTGAGCGGGTGCGCGATCGTGGGCATCGTTGCGGCCGTGATCGTGGTGCTGGTGCTGATCGTCGGCGCGGTCCTCGCCTCGTTCGCGCTGCCCGCCTATCGGGACTATGTGGCGCGGGCCAAAACCAGTGAAGCACTGGTGACGCTGGCCCCGGTCAAACTCGCGGTGGCCGGGTTCCACAGCGCACATGGCCGCTGCCCGGTCAACGATGACGAGGGCTTCCAGCCGGCCGAAGCCTACGCCGACGGCGCGATCAACGCCGTGCGGATCGGCCGCTTCAACAATGGCCACTGCGGTGTGGAAGCCGAGCTCACCGTGCCCGGCAATGCCGCGCTGGACGGCAAGCTGTTGTGGCTGGACTACAACGGTGCCGGGCAGTGGGAATGCAGCGGCGAGCCCGACGATACCTACCTGCCGCTGGAATGCCGCGGCTGATAACGGACACATGTCCATGGATGCACCCAACAGGGGATTGAAGCAATGACTGAGTGGTATTTCGCCGATGGCCAGGAACGTCAGGGGCCGCTGAGCGCAGAGGAGATGCGCCAGCGCTTCCAGCGCGGTGACATCACCCTGGCCACGCTGGTGTGGCGCGAAGGGTTCGCGCAGTGGGCGCCACTGTCCGAGGCCGTCGATGAGCTGCAGCTGCAGCATCTCGCCGCGGCCGCCAGCAATCTCGGCAGCGGCATCGACCTGCGCGGGGATTACACCGCCATCGACAATGGCACCGCGCCACTGCCGGGCACCGGTGGCGGCACCTACTCGCCGTACACCGCGCCTGCCGCGGCCACCGGCTACGCCAACACGGCCGTGGTCCATGGCCAGGACGTGGTCTATGCCGGTTTCTGGAAGCGCTACGCCGCCTACTTCATCGATTACATCCTGCTCACCGTGGTCACCCTGCCGTTGAGCATGATCATCAACGTGATGGGCGCCGGCTCGGGCAACGAAGGCGTACAGGTCGCGCTGACGCTGGTGGTGATGCTGCTCAGCATGGTGATCAGCATCGGCTACTACGCCGGCTTCCACGCCTCGCGCGGTGGCGCCACGCTGGGCAAGATGGCCGTCGGCATCAAGGTCGTGCGCGGCAATGGCGAGCGGATCAGCTTCCTTCGGGCCTTCTGCCGCTACCTGGCAACCATCGTCAGCAGCCTGATCCTGATGATCGGCTTCATCATGGCCGCCTTCACCGAGCGCAAGCAGGCATTGCACGACATGATGTGCGACACCCTGGTGGTGGACAAGTGGGCCTTCACCGAGCACCCCGAGCTGCAGCAGCGCGGCCTGGGCACGGTCACCATCGTGATCCTGGTGATCGCCGCACTGGCCGTGGTGGCCCTGTTCGGCGTGATGATCGCGATGATCGGCGTGATCGCCTCGATGTCCTGATCCGAGCCATCCTCACACCGGGCCGCTTGACATGAGCGGGCCCGGCGTGATTCCACTAATAGGCAGAAAGCTGAACGCCCGGCCCACCCCCGGGCGTTCGGTTTATGTATATCGCCCGCGCCGCTTCACTAATGCGGCCATTTGCTCCACCCTAGCGGCCCTCCCCGGGGCCCTGCCCATAGAATCCTGACGCCATGCCCAAGCACCTGCTCATCGTCGAATCGCCCGCCAAGGCCAAGACGATCAACAAATACCTCGGCAAGGACTTCACTGTCCTGGCCTCGTATGGGCATGTGCGTGACCTGGTGCCCAAGGAAGGCGCGGTCGACCCCGACAACAACTTCGCGATGCGGTACGACCTCATCGAGAAGAACGAAAAGCACGTCGATGCCATCGTCAAGGCCGCCAAGAGCGCCGACGACATCTTCCTGGCGACCGATCCGGATCGCGAGGGTGAAGCGATCAGCTGGCACATCGCCGAGATCCTGAAGGAGCGCGGGCTGGTCAAGGACAAGCCGATGCAGCGCGTGGTCTTCACCGAGATCACCCCGCGCGCCATCAAGGAAGCGATGGGCCACCCGCGCGAAATCGCCGGTGACCTGGTCGATGCCCAGCAGGCGCGCCGCGCGCTGGATTACCTGGTCGGCTTCAACCTGTCCCCGGTGCTGTGGCGCAAGGTGCAGCGCGGCCTGTCCGCCGGCCGTGTGCAGAGCCCGGCACTGCGCATGATCGTCGAGCGCGAAGAAGAGATCGAAGCCTTCATCGCCCGCGAGTACTGGAGCATCGATGCGCTGTGCGCGCATCCTTCGCAGCACTTCAATGCGCGCCTGATCAAGCTGGACGGGCAGAAGTTCGAACAGTTCACCGTGACCGACGGCGATACCGCCGAGGCCGCGCGCCTGCGCATCCAGCAGGCCGCCCAGGGCGCCCTGCACGTCACCGACGTGGTCAGCAAGGAGCGCAAGCGCCGCCCGGCGCCGCCGTTCACCACCTCCACGCTGCAGCAGGAAGCCTCGCGCAAGCTCGGTTTCACCACGCGCAAGACCATGCAGGTCGCGCAGAAGCTGTATGAAGGCATGGCGATCGGTGAGGAAGAAGGCACTGTCGGCCTGATCTCGTACATGCGTACCGACTCGGTGAACCTCTCGCAGGACGCGCTGGCCGAAATCCGCGATGTGATCGCACGCGATTACGGCATCGGCTCGCTGCCGGACCAGCCCAACACCTACCAGACCAAATCCAAGAACGCCCAGGAAGCGCACGAAGCCGTGCGTCCGACCTCGGCGCTGCGCACCCCGGCCCAGGTGGCGCGCTTCCTCACCGATGACGAGCGCAAGCTGTACGAGCTGATCTGGAAGCGCGCCGTCGCCTGCCAGATGATCCCGGCCACGCTCAACACCGTCAGCGTGGACCTGTCGGCCGGCAGCGAGCATGTGTTCCGCGCCAGCGGCACCACCGTGGTCGTGCCCGGCTTCCTGGCCGTGTACGAGGAAGGCAAGGACAACAAGAGTGCCGACGACGACGATGAAGGCCGCAAGCTGCCGGCGATGAAGCCCGGCGACCGCGTGCCGCTCGATCGCATCCTGGCCGAACAGCACTTCACCCAGCCGCCGCCGCGCTTCACCGAAGCGGCGCTGGTCAAGGCGCTCGAGGAGTACGGCATCGGCCGCCCCTCGACCTATGCCTCGATCATCCAGACCCTGCTGTTCCGCAAGTACGTGGAGATGGAGGGCCGCAGCTTCCGCCCGTCCGACGTCGGCCGCGCGGTCTCCAAGTTCCTGTCCAGCCACTTCACCCAGTACGTGGATTACGACTTCACCGCCAAGCTCGAAGACGAGCTCGATGCCGTGTCGCGTGGCGAGGAAGACTGGATCCCGCTGATGGCGCGGTTCTGGGAACCGTTCCACAAGCTGGTCGGCGAAAAGAACGAATCGGTCGATCGCGCCGAGGCCAGTGGCGCGCGCGAGCTCGGCACCGACCCCAAGACCGGCAAGCCGGTCAGCGTGCGCCTGGGCCGCTTCGGGCCGTACGCGGCAATCGGCAGCACCGCCGAGGACGCCGAGGACAAGCCCAAGTTCGCCTCGCTGCGCCCCGGCCAGTCGATGCACACCATCTCCCTGGAAGACGCGCTGGAGCTGTTCCTGATGCCGCGTGCGCTCGGCCAGGACAAGGACGAGGACGTCAGCGTCGGCATCGGCCGGTTCGGTCCGTTCGCCAAGCGTGGCAGCACCTATGCCTCGCTGAAGAAAGAAGACGACCCGTACACCATCGACCTGGCCCGCGCCGTGTTCCTGATCGAAGAGAAGGAAGAGATCGCGCGCAACCGGATCATCAAGGAATTCGAGGGCAGCGAGATCCAGGTGCTGAACGGTCGCTTCGGCCCGTACATCAGCGACGGCAAGATGAACGGCAAGATCCCGAAGGATCGCGAGCCCGCCTCGCTGACCCTGGCCGAAGTGCAGACGCTGATGGAAGAAACCGGCAAGCCGGTGCGCAAGGGCTTCGGCAAGAAAGCCGCCAAGAAGGTCGTTGCCAAAAAGGCGCCGGCCAAGAAGGCTGCCGCTGGCGAAGCGACCAAGAAGACCGCCACCAAGAAGGCTGCGGTGAAGAAGGTTGCCAAGAAGGCCACGGCGAAGAAGGCCACCAAGAAGGTGGCCAAGAAAGCCGTGAAGAAGGCCGTCAAAAAGGCCTCCTGACCGCCCTGGTTGCCCCCTCCCGCCACGGCGGGAGGATAATGCGGGCCATGCACCCGGGTCGCCTGTCATGAACGAACTCACTGTGGACACTGCCCTGCCTGCGCTGCGCGCCGGCGGGGTGATCGCCTATCCCACCGAAGCGGTCTGGGGGCTGGGCTGCGATCCCGCGCACGAAGCGGCGGTGATGAAGCTGCTGCAGCTCAAGCAGCGCCCGGTCGAGAAGGGGATGATCCTGGTTGCCGCCGATCCGGCCCAACTGGATGGCTGGGTGCGGATGGATGCCCTGCCGCTGGATCGCCAAGGCGCGGTCCTGGCCAGCTGGCCCGGTGCCAACACCTGGATCCTGCCCGCTGGCGAACGCGCGCCGCGCTGGATCACCGGCGAACACAGCGGCATCGCGGTGCGCATCAGTGCGCACCCCCTGGTCGCCGCGCTGTGCCGCGCCTGGGGCGGCCCACTGGTCTCCACCAGTGCCAACCTCGCCGGCGAGCCGCCAGCACGCACACGCGCCGAACTGGACCCGCGCCTGCTGGCGTTGCTCGATGGCCTGATCGATGGCCAGACCGGTGGCCTGGCGCAGCCCACGCCGATCCGCGATGCGCTCAGCGGCCAGGTATTGCGCAGCTGAGCCGCCTTTTGCGCCCGGGCGGGCAAAGCCGCACACTGGCCGCATGACCCTGCGCCCTGCTCTGTGGTTGTCCCTGCTCACGTTGCTGAGCCCTGCCGTGCCCGCCGCCGCGCAGAGCGACAACGTGCGCGTCTACCGCTGCGTGGGCAGCAACGGCGCCGTCTCGCTGCAGGACGCGCCATGCCGCGAGGGCCGGCAGGAAGTCCGCGACCTGCAGCGCCCACGCGACCCGGCCCCGCAGGTAGTGCGCAGCGACCGCGCGCCCGACCCGATGCCTGCCCCGCGCGCACCCGAGCGCGAGGTGCGCTACGTGCACGTGCAGCCGCCGCAGCCGATGTACGAGTGCACCACCAGCGAGGGCGACAGCTACGTCAGCGACAGCAACGAGGGCAATCCACGCTGGGTGCCGATCTGGACCGAGGCCTATCTGCCGTATCCACCTGGCCCGAGGCCGCCGTCGGGTGGCTATCGGCCGTCGCGTCCGCTGCCACCGATCGCACCGATGGGCAGCGGTTCGGTGAGCAGCAGTGGCGGTGCGGTCTCGGTGACCGGCAACGGCTCGCGGGTGGGCGGCAGCATCAGCATCGGCGGCGGCAGCTCGCACTGGCAGGGCGGTGGGTATCCGCATCCAGGGTTGGGCAACAGCGTGGTGGTACCGGCCGGCAACGTGCTGGTGCGCGACGAATGTCATGCGCTGCCCGCACAGGAAGTCTGCGCGCGGCTGAAAGACCGGCGCTGGGCGCTGATCCGCCGCTACAACAGTGCGCTGCAGAGCGAACGCGACGCGCTGACCCGCGAGCAGCGCGGGATCGATGCGCGCCTGGACCAGGACTGCGGCGGGGCATGACACGCTGCCTGCTGCTTCTGTTGCTTGTGAGCCTGCCCGCTGCGGCGGACGAGGCGGTGTTCTTCCGCTGCACCGATGCGGGCGGCCAGTTGACCATCCAGAGCGTCGCCTGCCCCGCTGGCAGCGAGCAGCGCATCCAGCGGATCAGCGCGCCGGTGCGTGGCCCGGCAGCCGTGGAGAATGCGCCGGCTGCGCCCACCCCTGACTACCGCATGCCACCGTTGCCGCAGGACGGCGACGAAGACAGCG
Source organism: Stenotrophomonas sp. (assembly GCA_003484865.1). GTDB lineage: Bacteria > Pseudomonadota > Gammaproteobacteria > Xanthomonadales > Xanthomonadaceae > Stenotrophomonas. Next base: position 5,507 of record DMZT01000320.1, on the reverse strand, counting down.
GCCTGCTCGACAGCGCAGCGCTGCGCCCGGCAGCCGCGGCGGAGGAGCCCGACGACGGCCCACCCAAACCGCCGCTGCCGGAGATCTACCAGTGCGTTTCTGCCGATGGCGGCCGCTACCTGCATGAGCGCGAGCCGGCCCCGTCACGCTGCGAATCGCTGGCCCTTACCGGCCTGGGGGGCAGCCATGCGCCGAGCAATGCAGCCAGCTGCGAAGTGGTGCGCGATGCCTGCGAGCCGGTAGCGGAGCAACAGCGCTGCAGCAGCTGGCAGCAGCGCTTGCGCGATGCGCGCGGGCGCGAGCGCTTCGCTGCGCCGGAGAACCAGGCCGCGGCGACCGCCGAACGTACGCGGCTGGAAGCCGTGTTGGCCGAGAGCGATTGCCCCGTGCCATGACCGGGTTTAACCCCGCGTCGTGACTGGATTCACCGTGCGTCATGACCGCGTTCTGCCGCGCACCCTGTGACCGGCAGTGCCGGCCGCTGGCCGGCTCAGAACCCGTAGCGCAGGAACCCACCGTCCACCGCGATGCACTCGCCGGTGACATAGCTGGAGGCTGGCAGGCACAGGAAACCGACCGCCGCCGCCACCTCTTCGGGCTCGCCGATACGGCGCATCGGCGTGCGGTCGATCACCTGCTCGTAGTAGTCCGGATCGGACAACGGCCCGGAGGTCCGCCGGGTGCGGATGTACCACGGCGCCACGGCGTTGACGCGGATGCCGTCCTCTGCCCACTCCACCGCCAGATTGCGGGTCATCTGGTGCATCGCGGCCTTGGTCATGCCGTACACCGCGCCGCTGCGCACGTGGGTCAGGCCGGACACGCTGCCGACGTTGACGATCGCCGAGGCCGCGTGCCGCGCCAGCAGCGGGTGCGCGTAGCGCGACAGCTCGAACGCCGAAAACAGGTTGGTCTCGAAGATCCCGCGCCACTCGTCTTCGGTGTATTCGGTGGCCGGCTTGCTGATGTTGCCACCGGCGTTGTTGACCAGGATGTGCAGCCCATCGCTGTGGTCCTCCACCCAGTCCAGGATTTCGCGGCGGTCCTCGTCATCGGAGACGTCGGCAGCCAGCCCGTGGATCTCACGATCCGGGTAGGCATCAGCCAGTTCATCGCGGGCCATCTCCAGCGCATCCGCATCGCGGCCGACGATCAGCAGGTCCGCACCGAAGCCCAGCAGTTCGCGCGCGATCGCCAAGCCGATGCCGGCACTCGCACCGGTGATCAATGCGGTCTGTCCATCCAGTCGCCAACGTTGCGCGCTCACGTGCTTCTCCTGCGGTGATCCATGGGATGCAGCACCCACGGTGCGGCCCGGATAGGATAACGCGCGATGGCCGGCCTACCGGACGCCATCACGCGCAAGGCGCGAGGCGGTGGGACACTGATGCTCCGCTACCGGCTCACCGAGGGAGGTTGCCATGACGATCCGTATTGCCCTGCCGCTGCTCGCGATGATCGCGCTGAGCGCCTGCAACCGGCCAGTGCCACCGGCACCGGACACACCACCGGAACCGCAGGCCACTGAACTGCGCGATGCGATCCAGGCACCGATCGACCGCGCCAAGGCGGTCAGTGACACCCTGCAGCAGTCCGCCGATGCCCGCGCCGCCGAAGCCGACCGCGCCAGCGGTGACACGCCACCGCCCAGCCCCTGACACCCATCGGCCGGATGGCAGAACGCCCGGCACAGGCCGGGCGTTCGGGTGTCACACAGTACCGCTGAGGCCGCTTACAGACCGCAGAAGCAGTACACCAGCGTCTTGACCGGCGCGGCGTTGTTGCGCGGGTCGCGTGCGGCGTCTTCGACGAAGCGCAGCTGGGTGTCCAGCTCCGGCATCGAACGGGCCAACATCAGACGGGCCATGCCCGACTCGCCCAGCATCCAGGCACCGGCATGGCTGCCGGCGAAGCCGCTGAGGAACTGCGCGAACGGCGTGGCCGCCTTCTCGATGTAACGCACGCGGAACTTGCCGGCCTCACCAAGCTTGGCGCGGCTGGCGGCATCCGCCACCGCGGCCTTCAGGCCACCGAAGTCATCGACCAGGCCACGTTCCTTGGCCTGCGCACCGCTCCACACACGACCGCGGGCGACTTCATCCACCGCTTCCACCGGCTTGTTGCGCGCGGCGGCGACCTTGCCGGTGAAATCGGCGTAGCCCTTGTTGATCACCGACTGGATGACCTGGCCCACGGCCGGGTCCATCGGGCGGGTGATGTCGAACGCACCGGCGAAGCGGGTGGTGCCCACGCCATCGGTATGCACGCCGATCTTGTCCAGCGAGCGGGCCACGTTCGGGATCATCCCGAAGATGCCGATCGAACCGGTGATCGTGGAGGGGTCAGCGTAGATGCGATCGGCATTCATGCTGATCCAGTAACCGCCCGAGGCGGCCAGATCGCCCATCGAGACCACCACCGGCTTGCCGGCTTCCTTCAGCGCGACCACTTCACGGCGGATCTGCTCGGAGGCGAACACTTCACCGCCCGGCGAGCTCACGCGCAGCACCACGGCCTTCACGTCCTTGTCGTCGCGCGCTTCGCGCAGCAGGGCCGAGGTCGACTCGCCACCGATGCGGCCGGCCGGCAGATCGCCACCGGAGATTTCACCGGACGCCACGATCACCGCCACCTGCGGACGCGAATCCACCGGCGAACGGCGGCCATCGAGCACGCTCAGGTAGGCATCCAGATTGACGTTGCGGTAGCCACCGTCCGCGTCGTCGTCGGCGATGCCGCGCTCGGTGAGCAGGGTGTCCACTTCCTCGCGCGTCTTCAGGCCGTCCACCAGCTTCTGCTGCAGGGCGAACTTGGCCAGGTCGCCACCGGCGGCGGCGATGCCTTCGGGCATGGTATCGATGCCGGCGGCCAGCTGGGCCGGGTCGAGCTTGCGTGCCTTGGCGATGTCGGCCAGGTAGCGCTGCCACACATCGTTCATCCAGAACAGGTCGGCTTCCTTGGCCTGCGGCGATGCGGCGTCCAGCACGTACGGCTCGGCGGCCGACTTGTACTCACCCACCTTGAACAGGTGCACGTCCACGCCCAGCTTGTCCTGCAGGCCGGTGCGGAAGTACTGGCGATAGCGGCCCAGGCCCTCGAGCACCACGCCGCCCATCGGGTCCAGGTAGACCTCATCGGCCTGCGAGGCCAGCAGGTACTGCGACTGGCTCATGTTCTCGCTGAAGGCCACGACCTGCTTGCCGGCGGCACGCAGCTCCTGCAGCGCAACGGTCACTTCGCGCATCGAGGCGAAGCCGCTCGGCTGCAGCTTGTCCAGCTCCAGCACCACACGCTCGATCTTCTTGTCGGTCTTGGCTGCCTCCAGCGCGCGGATCAGATCACGCAGCTGGATTTCTTCGGCGCCCTTGTCACCGACGGCCTTGCCCAGCGCGCGGCTGACCGGATCGGCGCTGAACTGCTCGACCAGCCGACCTTCCGGCGCGATGACCAGCGTGGTGCGGTCCTGCAGCGACGCCTTCGAGGTCGCGCTCTTGCCCATCGCGACGATGAACAGGATCAGGATCAGGAACAACAGGCCGAAGAACACCAGGTTGAGGATGAGCCGGCGGGTAAAGTTCATCACATCCCACAGCCCGATGAAGAAGCTGGCGACGGGATTGCGACGCGCGGGTTGGTTCATGGGGGTAACTCCAGAGTGGCTTCTTGCCGTGGTGCCAGAATAGCCGTTGCCGGGCGCGCCGGCATCGGACACAAGTCAGGGGGTCGATGGGAGGCCGGCACGGGCGCTGCTCACGCGCAGGCGCCAGGCCATGAGGATCGCGGCGGCGGTCAGGCCCAGGATCAGGCCCAGCCACATGCCCTGCGGGCCCATGCCCAAGCCCAGTCCCAGCCCGGCGCCGAGCGGCATGCCCAGGCCCCAGTACGAGAACATGGCGATGAACATCGGCACGCGGGTGTCCTTCAGGCCGCGCAACGCACCGGCCGAAAGCACCTGGATGCCATCCGGGAACTGGAACGCGGCTGCATACAGCAGCAGGGTCGAGGCCAGTGCAGCCACGCCCAGATCGTTCGTGTAGACGCCGACGATGGCGTCATGGCCAAGCAGCAGCACCAGCGCCGACAGCGTCTGGGTGCCCAGGATGATCAGCAGCCCGGCGATCGCCGCGCGGCGCACACCCAGCCCGTTGCCGCTGCCGACCGCATGGCCGACCCGCACCGTGGTGGCTTCGGCCACGCCCATCGGGATCATGAAGCACAGCTGCGCCACATTGATCGCGATCTGGTGCGAGGCCGCTTCGGTGGCGCCGAGGCGGCCGATCAGCAGCGCGGTGACGATGAACAGGCCGCCTTCCATCAGCACGGTGATGCCGATCGGCAGGCCGGTGCGCAGCAGCTCCCAGATCGCGCTCCAGCGCGGCGCGTCGAAGTGCGAGAACAACTGCAGGTGGGCGAAGCGCTTGGTCTTCCACAGGTAACCGGCAAAGCACAGCGCCTGCAGCCACATCATGATCGCCGAGGCCATGCCGAGGCCTTCGGCGCCCAGCTCGGGGAAGCCGAGCTTGCCGTAGCAGAGCACGTAGCCCAGCGGCGCCAGCACCAACAGGCCACCAAAGCCGAGCAGCATGGTCGGCAGCGTCCAGTGCATCCCTTCGCTGAGGTAGCGCATGCAGAAGTACAGCGTCAGCGCTGGGCCGCCCCAGCGCACCGCATGCAGGAACGCGGTCGCGCCGGGCACGATATCCGGCGCGATGCCGAACGCCGGCAGCAGCGGCGGCACCACCGTGAGGAAGGTGAACATGATCAGCCCCAGCCCCAGCGCCAGCCACAGCGCCTGGCGGAACAGCGGACCGATCTCGCGCTCGCGGCCCGCACCGTGCAGCTGCGACACCGAGGCGGTCAGCGAGATCAGGGTGCCGATCGGGATCAGCATCGGCAACCACAGCAGCGCCGTGCCGATGGTGACGGCCGCGAGGGTGTGGGTGCCGTGGTGACCGGCGATCACGTTGTCGACGAAAGAGATCAGGCCGGTGGAGACATGGCCCAGAACCAACGGCAGCGCGAGCAGACCGGTGGCGCGCACTTCCCGGGAGAGGCGCGGCGTGGAGGAAGCGGTAGACATGGGAGTCACAGACGGCAACTACGGTCGCGCGCGGAGGGCACAGGCACCGGGTTGCGGCCCGCCATCTTACGCGCGCGGCCGGGGAAAAGCCGCGCTTTCAGGTAAACGGGCCGAAGCCGTCAGTGGCCCACGTTCTCGCGCAGCCAGCTGTCCCGTGCGGCCGGCGCCACGCCAAGGAATTCGGCGCGCACGCGGTCGCGGTCCTGCGGTGGAGTGCGCTGGGCGACCAGGGTCAGCTGGGTGAGCTGGGAGGGCGTGAGCTGGCGCAGCACCGCCAGCGCGGTGGGGCGCTGTTCGGCCGGCAGATACCCGAACAGGCCCTGCAGCTTGGTGAACTCATGCCCGAGCTGTGGGCCAAGCAGCCAGCCGTCGCGGAAGCGCTGGTCCTGTTCGGCGAAGCGCTGGCGAAGCGCCTGCTGCTGGGCCG
>DMZT01000316.1:3575-3924 GCA_003484865.1 Stenotrophomonas sp. | reverse complement strand
GACGCTCTTCCGATCTCGCCGCGGCGCTGGCCTCGGTGTACGCCGCCAGCTCCGGCAGCGCCTCGGCCAGCGCGCGGGCGGTCAGCGAGTGCAGGCCGCGCACATCCGGGTTATAGGCCCAACTGGAGAACAGCGCGAACACCTGTTCGATATCCCCTTGGGGCCAAGCCGGATCGTTGGCAGCCAGGTAGCCACGCCGCAGCGAGAAACCGACGCTGACCGGCTCTGGGACGGCTTCGCCATCAAACTGTTCTTCAAAGCGCTGCAGCAGGCGGTCGCTGATCCGCCGCACCACGGTGGCGCTGCGGTAGAACCCCTGCATCATCTTTTCCACGGCCAGGCTTTCGAT
>DMZT01000316.1:0-3333 GCA_003484865.1 Stenotrophomonas sp. | reverse complement strand
CCACGGCCAGGCTTTCGATGTCGTCTTCGAAACCCAAGCGGGTGGCCAGCGTCTTCTGGTAATCGAACCGCAAGCGTTCTTCGGGCCGGTTGGCGACCAGGTGCAGGCCGAAACGCAGCCGTGCCAGCGCACACCGTTCGCGTTTGAGCGCGGCCGCTTCATCCGGGCCGAGATGGCCGAGGCCGACCAGCGCTTCCAGGTCGCGCACGCCGAACGCACGCAGCGCCATCCAGCCCAGCGTATTGAGATCGCGCAGCCCGCCGGGGCCGTCCTTGATGTCCGGCTCAAGATTGTCCGCCGTGTCGCCAAAGCGCTGATGGCGGGCCAGCAGCTCTTCGCGCTTGGCGAGGAAGAATTCGCGTGGCGGCCACAGGCCCTCCACGTTCACCGCAGCCTTCAACGCCTGGCGGGCCGCGTCATCGGCGACCACCGGGCGCGACTCGATCAGCGCGGTCAGCACGGTCTGGTCGGCGCTGGCCTGCGTGCATTGAGCCGGCGATCGCACCGCGTGGCTGACCGGCAGGCCGCAATCCCACAGCAGCGCGAAGAAGCGGGCCAGCCCGGATTCGTGCCGACGCTGCTGCTCGGGCGCACCGAGCACCAGTACGTCGATATCCGAGCGCGGGAACAACTCGCCGCGCCCGTACCCCCCCACCGCGAACAGCGCCATTCCCGAACCGGCCGGCAGGCAGCGATGCCAGGCCAACCGGATCAGGTGGTCGGCCGCCCGTGCGCGCAGGGCGAGCAGGCGCTCGATGTTGTCGCCCTGATCGAAACGACGATACAACCGTGCGTCGGTCTGTTGCAGCGACTGCCGCGCCAACGCCGCCCAGTCCGGGTCGGCGACGGAATCGGCCGGCGCGTCCAGCATCGGGCTCGCCGGCAACATGCTCAGACCTGCGATTCGCCGGGCGAGAGGGTCAGCACGTCGACGCCGGTCTCGGTGACCGCGACCATGTGCTCCCACTGCGCCGACAACTTGCGGTCCTTGGTGACCACAGTCCAGCCATCCGGCAGCACCTTGTTGTAGCGGGTGCCCTCGTTGATCATCGGTTCGATGGTGAAGGTCATGCCGGGCTGCAGCACCAGGCCCTGGCCGGGGCGGCCGTAATGCACCACCTGCGGCTCGTCGTGGTAGACCTTGCCGATGCCATGGCCGCAGTACTCGCGCACCACGCTGAAGCGCTCGGCTTCGGCATAGCTCTGGATCGCATGGCCGATGTCACCCAGCGTCGCGCCCGGCTTGACCGCGCGGATGCCGCGCCACATCGCTTCGTAGGTCGCATCGACCAGGCGCTTGGCCATGACCGACGGCGTGCCGACGTAGTACATGCGGCTGGTATCGCCGTGCCAGCCATCCTTGATCACCGTGACATCGATGTTGACGATGTCGCCGTCCTTGAGGACCTTGGCGTCGCTGGGAATGCCGTGGCAGATCACGTTGTTGACCGACGTGCAGACCGTCTTGGGGAAGCCGCGGTAGCCGACATTGGCCGGCGTCGCCTTCTGCACATTGATGATGTGGTCATGGCAGATGCGGTCCAGCTCTTCGGTCGTCACGCCCGGCTTGACGTGCGGGGTGACGATGTCGAGCACTTCGCTGGCCAGACGGCCGGCGATACGCATCAGTTCGATTTCCTCGGGGGTTTTCAGATTCACGCTCATGGCGCGCATTATCGCCGATCCGGGGCCAATCTGAACGGGATTGGATGGAACGCTGACAGCCGCGGTTTGGGCCCGGCCCCTGGCCAGCTAGCTGAACAAGCGTGATGCGTATCGCAAAACGCGACCTTGTGCCGAAAACGGCCATTGATTGAGCCATATCTGCACGGTCCGGATACAAGACGGAACCTATAACCGGGACAGGAAGCAGTAGCTGTCCGGCAGCATCGTGTTGTTCAGCAAGGACCGTCGTCCAAGGAGCATGCCCATGCGATTTCTCCGCACTACCGTACTCAGCCTGGCCGTTGCCAGCCTGGCCGCGCCCGCCCTGGCGGCCGATACCACCACCTTCAACGTCAAGATCATCATCACCAAGGCGTGCACGATCACCGCCGCGGCCGCCACCGACGTGGACTTCGGTTCGGCCCTGTCCACCGCCACCACCCCGTCCAACGCGCAGGGCACGATCACCGCCCAGTGCTCGGCGCTGACCCCGTATACGGTTGCACTCAATGCAGGCGCCAATGCCGGCACCGCCAATGACGTGACCACCCGGCGCATGAAGAACACCGACGTCAGCGTGACCGCCAACAACTTCGTGGGTTACCAGCTGTACCGCGATGCCGCGCATACCGATGTGTGGGGCACCACCACCGGCACCAACACGGCCGCCGGCATCGGCACCGGCCTGGCCCAGACGCTCAACGTCTATGGCCAGATCGCCAACCCCAGCGTCAACAACGCCGCCGCGGGCAACTACCAGGACACCATCACCGCCACCATCACCTACTGAGGGTCCGCCATGCCGATTTCCGCAGGGCGATGCCCGTGGCGGTTCGGGTACGCGGCCCTTGGCTGGCTGTGGCTGCTGATGGGGAGCGCCACCGCCGCGAGCCTGCAGGTCGCCCCTACTTCGTTGCAGCTCACACCGCGCCAGAACGCGGACGCGCTGTGGCTCACCAACAGCGGCACCGCACCGGTCCAGGTGCAGGTGCGGGTGTTCGAATGGCGCCAGGACGGCGGCCAGGACCAGCTTCTGCCCACCACCGAGCTGCAGGTGAGCCCGCCCATGCAGTCGCTGGCGGCCGGCCAGCAGCAGCTGATCCGGGTGGTGCGCAGCGACCCCGCCCCGCCCGACGCGCAGCGCGCCTACCGGGTGGTGGTGGACGAACTGCCCAGCGCGGTGCCACAGGGCACCGGCATGCAGTTCGTACTGCGCTATTCGATGCCGGTGTTCATCCAGCCCGCGGGCGAGGCCCCGCTCAAACATGCGCTGCAGGCCCGCCTGCTGCGGCTTGATGACGGGCGCCCGGCCCTGGAGGTGCACAACAGCGGCAACAGCTATGCGCAACTGGCCGATATCGGCCTGGGCAGTGCGGATCGCCCGCAGATCGTGCACCCCGGCCTGCTCGGCTATGTGCTTGGCGGACAGACCATGCGCTGGCCGCTGGATGTTCCGGCGGCCCGCCTGGCAGGCGCCACGTTCTCGGCGAAGATCAATGGCGAGTCGGCCCAGACGCCGCTGCTCGTCGCGCCTGCGGCTCGCTGAGGCCTGCATGCGGCTGCTGCTCACCGCAACGCTGGCACCGGGCGCGGCGATGGCGGCCGACGCCGACATCGGCGCGTCCGGCGAAGCGCTGCTGCCGCCGCCGACACCGCTGACCGCCGCGC
>DMZT01000317.1 GCA_003484865.1 Stenotrophomonas sp. | reverse complement strand
CCGCGACCGGCGAGCGCCGCGACCTCAGCATCGGCAGCGTGGCCGTGGCCATGGCCGCGCGCACCACGATGCGCCGTCCCGCCGATGGCTCGGCCGGGATCGTGGTGAGCCAGGGCGAAGCCCAGTTCGCGGTGCCGGCCTCGGCCGCTGCCAGCTTCGTGATCGGTGTCGACGGTGCGCGACTGATGCCGGCCCCGGGTGCGCGGGTGAACGTGCGCTGCGTCGGTGGCGACATCCGCATCACCTGCCTGGCCGGGCGAGCCGAACTGGTGCGGGGCGCGCGTACCGTGGTGCTGCAGCCCTCCTGGCAGGCACGCCTGACGGCGGACCGGATCGCTTCCGTGGCGCCGGTCGCGGCCGACACCATCGACGCCTGGCGGCGCGGCTGGCTGGTCTTCGATGATCAGCCGCTGCAGGACGTGGTGGACGAAATCAACCGCTACCGCACCGGCCGCATCGTGCTGACCGGCAGCGCATTGCCGGCACGGCGCGTACAGGCGCGCATCCCTTTGGCGCGCATCGATACCTTCATCGATCTGGTGCGCGATGCCTATGGCGCAAAGGTGGTGAGCATGCCCGGTGGCGTCGTGCTGTTGAGCTGAGCGGCGCGTGCGCAGATGAATTTTTTGTTGCAACGGTTCAGTCGTTGTCACCTGCCCCCGTCTTATCCCTCGTAACAAGCGCAACGCATTGCACTGCCACGCTCGCTCCTGCCATGGACGGGATCGCGCTGCAGGACGGCAGCACGCGCTTGCCCTTATCAGCGAACGATATTGCGACGGGTGACAGCGATGGTGAAGCAGCAGAGCGGTTCGATCGGATGCACGGCCCCGCAGGTGCCGCAGGTGCGCGCGCTGTCGCAGGCCATCGCGGTGTTGCTGATGGCCGGTGGCGTCGCGGCGGGCGTCAACGCGCAGCAGGCCTTCAGTCCGGCATGGTTCGCCAACAAGGGCGTGCAGCAGCAGACCGCCGCGCAGACCGGCCGCCTGCCGAACGGCATGCCGTCCAACCTGGTGCGTACCGACCAGCAGGCGCAGCAGGCCCGCGACACGCTGAAGACCTCGCTGGAGAACCTCAACACTGCCGCGCAGGCGATCGCCATGCAGCAGCGCATGCAGCAGACCGCCCGCGATGCCGCGCGGCTGCGCGCCGGCCAGGTGCCCGATGGGCTGGGCGAGGGCGGGCTGAAGATCGATGACGACACCCTGACGCGCGGCTGGTTCAACGCCAGCGCTCCGACCCAGAGCAGCAAGGACGGCACCACCACCGTCAGCATCGCGCAGACCGGCGACAAGGCCATCCTCAACTGGGAGACCTTCAACGTCGGCCGCAACACCGTGGTCGATTTCGACCAGCAGGCGAGCTGGTCGCTGCTCAACCGGGTCAATGATCCCAACGCGCTCCCGTCGCAGATCCTCGGCCGCATCCAGGGCCAGGGCACGGTGATGCTGGTCAACCGCAATGGCGTGGTGTTCGACGGCAGCAGCCAGGTCAACGTCAAGAACCTGGCCGCCTCGGCGGTCAACATCAGTGATGCGCAGTTCCGCAAGGGTCTGTACAGCGACGCGCAGGGCAATGCCTTCATCCCGACCTTCGGCAACGAACTGACCACCACCACCAACGGCTTCGCCCATGGTGCGGCCACCGGTGACGTGGTGGTGGAGCGCGGTGCGCAGATCACCACGGCGGTGCCCACCTCGGTCACCGAAGGCGGCGGCTACGTGCTGCTGCTCGGCCGCCAGGTGCACAACCACGGCCAGATCACCACCGCCAATGGCCAGACCACGCTGGCCGCCGGCGATGCGTTCGTGATCCGCAAGGGCATGGGCACCGACCAGAACCAGACCTCCACCACCCGTGGCAACGTCGTCACCACGCTGCGCAAGCCGGTGGCAGCCGATGCCGTCGTGGCCACCGCCAGTGGCGTGGTCAGCAACAGCGGCCTGATCCAGGCCAGCACCGGCGACATCACCCTGGCCGGCCATGACGTGCGGCAGCAGGGTGCAGTGGTGTCGACCAGCTCGGTGCATACCCGCGGCACCGTGCATCTGCAGAACGAACGTGCCGATACCACCGGCAGCGTCCTGCTGGACCAGGGCAGCACCACCGCGATCGTGCTCGATGCCAGCGCCACCACCGCGCTGGACGTCCAGCGCGAAACGCTGGTGCAGGAATCGGACAAGGTCGGCGACGGTATCGCCCATCGCCGCGACCAGTCGCTGGTGCAGATCAGTACCGGCGGCAAGGTCGCCTTCGATGACGACAGCCTGACGCTGGCGACGGGCGGGCAGATCTTCGTCGACGCCGCCGACAGCGAGGTCCGCCAGGGCGCGCGCCTGGACGTGGCCGGCTACGTCGGGGTCAAGATCGCGATGGAGGCCAACAACGTCCAGATCAACGTGCAGGGCAACGAGCAGCGTGACGCCGCGCTCAACCGTGACGACAAATCGCTCAACAGCAGGAACATCTGGCTTGACCGCCGCGACCTGGTCCTGGTTCCGGCCGGCACCAACGGCTATGAGACCGATCGCTGGTACACCGCCGGTGGCCTGCTGGAAGTCGGCGGCTACCTCGGGGTGACCGGCCACGGCATCGGTGAGTGGTCGGCGCAGGGCGGGACCGTGCAGTTCTCCGGCGGCAACGTGACCACGCAGCGTGGCTCGAACATCAACCTCTCCGGTGGCGCGCTGGACGTGCAGACCGGCTACGTCAACCTGACCCACCTCAAGGGCGCCGACGGCAAGCTCTACAACGCCTCCACCGCGCCGGGCGATCTGCTCTACAGCGGGCTGTACCGCGGCTTCGAAGATACCCATGCGCGCTGGGGCAATACCGAGTTCTACTACAACCCGCTGATCGCACCGCAGCGCAGGCTGGAGAACGGCTACACCGTCGGCCGCGATGCCGGCCGGCTGATCGTCGCCACCCGTGCAGCGCAGCTGCAGGGCGACGTGGACACCACGACCTTCCAGGGCGACCGCCAGCAACGCGCCCGCGATGCCGCGCTGGATGGCTACCAGCAGGGACAGACCAGCGTTGCACGCCAGGGTCAGCTGGTGATCGGCAGCTACCTGCCGTACTACGACAAAAACAGCGGCCAGCAGCGTTTCGGCCCGGCCGCATTGGCCGAACATGTGGCCATCGGTGGCGATGCAGCCAGTGTCTCCGGCATCGGCGTCATCGGTCTGGACGCGGCCTGGCTCAACGCGCAGCGCTTCGGCGGCGTGGAGGTGTACGCGCACGCCGGCATCGATGTCGACCAGGCGCTTGAGGTTGCGCTGGGCGGCACGATCGCCCTGCATGCCAGCGATGTCCGCATCAACGCCGACCTGCGCGCCAGGGGCGGCAGCATCGCACTGGGTGACATGGTCGTGCAGCGCACCTCGAGCGGCATCGAGTGGCAGGATCTGCCGATCAGCGCGCGTCCCGGCGATACCCTGCTGCACCAGGTGCTGGTCGGCGATGGCGTGACCCTCGATGCGCGTGGCCTGTGGACCAACCAGGCGCAGGACCCGGCGGCCATCGGCGGACTGCCGTTCCTCGACGGCGGCAGCGTGGCGGTGCGCAGCACCGGCAACGTGGCCCTGGGCAAGGGCAGCGTGATCGACGTGTCCTCCGGTGCGGCCATGGGCGAGGAGGGCGATGTAACCGGGGGCAAGGGCGGCAGCGTCACCCTGGCCGCAGGGCAGAACATGGGGAGCGGCGTGCTGTCGCTGGATGGCAGCATCCGAGCCCACGGCATGAAGGGCGGCGGGGCGCTCAACATCGAGAACGGCACGATGGTCAGCATCGGCGGCGACGTGCCGGATGCGATCGAGCAGCTGGCCGCCGGCCAGGCCAGCACGCTGCCGGTACGCCTGGCCGCCGACGTCACGCTCCAGCCGGGCGACGTGATCCCACTGAGCTTCTCCATCACCATTACCCATGTGGCCGGCGGCAAACCGATGCCGCTCACGATCCGGCCCGAGGTCAGCAGCACCAAGCCGGTGACCACCCAGGCACCGTGGCTGTTGCCGGCTGCCGTGCAGCTGGCCGACTACGGCCCGGTCCGGTCCGCCGGCGAGATCCTGCCGGCAGGCACCACCCTGTGGACCATCACCGACCTGCCGGCCGGCTATGTGGTGCCGGCCAATGTATTCCCCGGTGGTCTGCCGATTCCGGCACAGACCTCCCGTTATGTCGCCGGTACCGTGGCCACTGCCGCGGTCACGGTACCGGCCGGCACCCGCCTGCCGGTCGGCACGGTCTGGCAGCGCGATGTGCCGGTGCAGTCGTTCCTGGCGCTGGACACCGGTCTGTTCCAGAGCGGCTTCAAGCAGTACAACGTGGTGGGCCGCGATGGCGTCAAGGTGGTCGAGGGGGCGCACCTGGACGTGGCGATGCCGCTGCTGCAGGTCGACCTCGCTGCCGCGCGTGCGCTGGCCACCGGTGCCGATCCTGCCGATGCCCTGTCGGTCTGGCTGCCACCGCTGCAGCAGGACGATCCGAAAAGCGGCGAGGTCATTCTGCGCAAGGGCGCCGGGCTGTCACTGACCGCCGGCACGCCGCAGAACGCGGCCGACCTGGAGATCGGCCGCAACAGCCGGATCAACGTCGATCCCGGCCAGGCCATCACCCTGACCGGCAACGCACAGATCACCCTCGATGGTGCCCTGCAGGCCCGCGGTGGACGCATCACGGTACTTGGCGGTGACCTGGGCGAAGGCAGTCTGCTCAACCTGCCCAAGGGCACGCCCAACGCGCGCTCGATCTGGATCGGTGAGCAGGCCGTGCTCGACGTGTCCGGCATGGCCTATACGGCCCTGGATGAAGCCGGCGGTCGGCACGGCCAGGTGCTGGCGGGCGGCACGATCGAGATCGGCGCACGGCATGACCTCGCATCGCGCAACCTCCCGGCGATCGATGCATTCGTGGTGGTGCGCGAGGGCGCCCGCCTGGACGCCTCCGGTGCGCAGGCGGTGCTGGACCTGCCCGATCTCGGCACGACCCCCATTGCCAGCCACGGCGGCATCATCGCGCTGAGTGCCAGCAATGGGCTGTTCGTCGACGGCACCCTGCATGCCGCCGCCGGTGGCAGCGGCGCGCGCGGTGGCACGTTGGCGCTGAATCTTGAAACGCCGATCTACGGGCCGGTCGAGCGCTTCAGCGGCAAGGGCATCGAGGTCGCCGACGGCGTGCGCGTCCCGCGTGAGCTGGTGATCGAACAGCACTACAGCGGCAGCGGCCTGGGCACGGAGGCCGTCGCCGGCGAGCTCGATCCAACCCTGGTCTATGGCAAGGCCCGCTACGGCGTGGACGCGATCCAGGCCGGTGGCTTCGATACCGCTTCGCTGTACGTCAATGGCCTGCTGAGCTTCGATGGCGATGTAGCGCTCGACATGCGCCAGGCGTTGTACCTCACGGCCAGCGCTCTGGGGCTGTCCACGGATGCCACGCGCGACAGCCAGGTGCATTTGGCCGCACCGTACCTGCGCCTGGCCGGCTCGGCGCGCCGCCAGCCGGACAACACCATCATGCCCAACCCGGTCACCGGCTCGCGCAATATCAGCCCGGCGTCCGGTTCGCTGGGCGTGGCCGCGCTCGCCGACGCGGCGTCGATCACGCTCGCAGGCAGTCTGGTCGATGTGGTGGGCATGGTCGGCTTCGGCGCGAACGGTGAAATCGTGCAGAACGCGGTCGACCCGCTGGCGGTCAAGCGCGACGCGTTCGGCGCGGTGCGCATCGAAAGTCAGGGCGACCTGCGCCTGCGCGAGGCCGACCTGTTCTCGCCCGGCGACACCACCCTGGCGGCGGCGCAGATCTACGGCAGCGGCAATGTCACGGTGGGCCTGCGGACCCTGCTGAACGAATGGGGCACCCTCACGACGGAGTTGGATCCGGACCGCATGCTGGACATCCAGCGCATCGGCAATACCTTGCCGCCGCAGCCCTACAGCGTGTTCGGCACGATGCGTTTCAGTGCCGCCACCATCAACCAGGGCGGGGTACTGCGCGCACCGCTGGGCAACATCATTCTGGGGCGCGCCGATGGCACCGGCTACACCGGCGTGGTCAACCTGCTGCCGGGCAGCGTCACCTCGGTTAGCGCCAACGGCCTGGTGATGCCCTACGGCGGCACGGTCGACGGGCTGGTCTACAACTACAACGGCGTCGACGTGGCTTACCAGGGCGTGGGCGGTGAACCGGCGGTGGAGTTCCGCTCGCACGCGGTGAACGCCCAGGCCGGCGCGGTGCTGGATCTGTCCG
>DMZT01000314.1 GCA_003484865.1 Stenotrophomonas sp. | reverse complement strand
ACAAAACAAAAGGCCTGATCGAAAGATCAGGCCTTTTGTTTTGTTTGGCTGCCCCGGATGGATTCGAACCACCGAATGCCTGAGTCAGAGTCAGGTGCCTTACCGCTTGGCGACGGGGCAAAATGTGCGTGCAATTATTGCACTTTTTCCCTGAAAAACCAAGCGAACTTGGTGGCTATGGGTGGACTCGAACCACCGACCCCAGCATTATGAGTGCTGTGCTCTAACCGGCTGAGCTACATAGCCTCAGGGAGCCGGTAATTCTGGAGATGTATTCGGAATCTGTCAACACTTTTTCACCGCGCTTGTGAGTGGGCAGCGGGCGTGGCACAGTCCCGATCAGTAGATTTTTCTAGGAGTCCGCATCGTGATCGATCCGGACGGCTATCGACCGAACGTCGGTATTGTGCTGATGCGGCAGGATGGGCAGGTTTTCTGGGCACGACGTGTGCGCCGGGATGGCTGGCAGTTCCCGCAGGGCGGCATGAACACCGACGAGACGCCTGTCGAAGCCATGTATCGCGAGTTGCAGGAAGAAACCGGGTTGTTGCCGGAGCACGTTGAAGTGCTCGGGGCGACGCCGGGTTGGCTTCGCTATCGGCTGCCGGCACGGGCCATCCGCCGCAATGAACGGCAGGTCTGTATCGGCCAGAAGCAGGTGTGGTTCCTGCTCCGGCTGGCCGGGGACGAATCCCACGTCACCCTGGACCATACCGACAGCCCCGAGTTCGACCAGTGGCGTTGGGTCGATTTCTGGTACCCGGTCGAACATGTGGTGATGTTCAAGCGGGGCGTCTATGCGCGTGCGCTGCGCCATCTGGCGCCGCTGGCACGGGGGGTGGCCGGGCCGGGGGTGGAAACCATGCCCAAGTCCGCGCAGGAAGCCTGGATGCCTGGCAATGCCGCCGGTCACGACCGGCCGCGCAAGCGCACCACGCCCAAGCGGGGTGGTGGCTACTGGCCGCGCAGCAAGGCCAAGGGCGAGCCGGGCGCCGTCTGAGCGCTGCTGGCGGCTCTGAACCGTATCGAGAATGATTCAGGTTCGAAATTGACAACCATTCGCATTTCGATTGGAATAGCAGCAGGCCGATCCGGGCCTGCCTGCCGAGTCCGCACGTGTACGTCTGCATCTGCAACGGGGTTACCGACCATCAGATCCGCGAAGCCGCGCAGAGCGGTGTCGTGAGCGTGTCCGAGCTGACGATGCGCACCGGCTGCGGCGCGACCTGCGGCTCCTGCCTGGACATGGCGGCCGATCTGTTGGCCAAGTTCAGCGCTACCCACGACCTGCCGCTGCCGGTATTGGGCCTGCAAGCCGCCTGAGATCGGCCGGCCCGGTTGCGGGCCGCAACTGAGCACGATTCGCGTTCCTTCATGCCTGCGCGCGACGCGCTACAGTGCCCGCGATTCCACGCAGCAGGAGCACGCTCATGAAGGGCGACGCCAAAGTCATCGAATTCCTCAACAAGGTCCTCTACAACGAGCTGACCGCGATCAACCAGTACTTCCTGCACGCCAAGATGCTGAAGAACTGGGGCCTGAAGGAGCTCGCCGATCACGAGTACAAGGAATCGATCGAAGAGATGAAGCATGCGGACATCCTGTCCGACCGCATCCTCTTCCTCGAAGGCCTGCCGAACTTCCAGGCACTGGGCAAGCTGCGCATCGGCGAGAACCCGGCCGAGATCCTGCAGTGCGAC
This sequence comes from Stenotrophomonas sp., assembly GCA_003484865.1. Lineage (GTDB taxonomy): Bacteria > Pseudomonadota > Gammaproteobacteria > Xanthomonadales > Xanthomonadaceae > Stenotrophomonas. The sequence continues at coordinate 2,644 of DMZT01000314.1, read as the reverse complement.
CTCAGCCTGGAACGCGACGGCGTGGTGACCCTGCGCGAAGCGGTGGCCTATGCCGATTCGATCGGTGACTACGTCAGCCGCCAGCTGTTCGTGAAGATCCTCGAGTCCGAGGAAGAGCATATCGACTGGCTGGAAACCCAGCTGGATCTGATCGAGCGCATCGGCGAACCGAACTACCTGCTGACCAAGATCGAAGACTGAGTCAGCCCTGCAATGGGGCGCGCAGGCGGGCGTGATAGCCGCCCAGCGCGATTCGTGCACGCGCGAACTCGGCGATCAACAGCGCCACCGCCACGGCGGGGCGCTCCAGCGTGCCGGCGCGGGCATCGTGCTCGATCCGCCAGGCCGCTGCCGACAGGGCCATCGCGCCCACATTCGCACTGGCGGATTTGAGGCTGTGGGCCAACGCGCGCAGCTGGTCCAGGTCCGCTGCGACCGAGGCGTCCTGCAGCTGGCGGATCAGCGGTGGCGTGTCATCCAGGAACACGCCGATGACCCGCGCGGTGTCCGCGCCGATCACTTCAAGCAGTTCATCGAGCACGTCCTGGTCGAGCACCGCGGCGGGTGTCTGGTCGCGTGCGGGCACCGCTGCGGTGGCTGCAAAGGGCCGGGTCGGCAGCAACGCCGGGTCGTCGGCCAGCACGCTTCCCCAGCGTGCCAGCACGGCCTGGAGTGTTTCGCGGTGGATCGGTTTGGACAGGTAATCGTCCATGCCGGCCTGCAGGCAGCGCTCGCGGTCGCCGGCCATCGCATTGGCGGTCATCGCCACGATCGGCAGCCGCGCCGCGCCTCGTGTGGCCTCGTGCGCGCGCCAGCGGCGGGTCGCGTCGTAGCCATCCAGCACCGGCATCTGGCAATCCATCAGCACCACATCGAACGGCCGGGCCTGCAGTGCCTCCAGGGCCTGCTCGCCCTGGGTGGCGGTCTCCACCTCGCAGCCCAGCACCTGCAGCAGCCGCTGCGCGACCAGCAGGTTGACGCTGTTGTCTTCCACCAGCAGCACGCGCAGCGGGAACTGCGGCAGTGCCGTGGGCGAGCCTGCGTATTCCACCTCGGCCAGCAGCGCAGCCGGGCGCGCACTGGGCACCACCGGGCGCAGCAGCGCGTGCAGTTCACTGTCAGCGCCCTGCCGCGACAGGGCGGGTCCCGGGCCAAGCGACTCGGGCGCGGGCGCCTCATCGCCGTACAGCCACAGCAGCTGCGCAGTGGGATGCCGTTCGTTCCCGGCCACCGCCTTCTGCAGTGCCTGGGTGCCATGGCGCAGGCCGTCGGTGTCGGCGATCACCCAGGTCAGGGCCGGGTCGATACCGGGGCGCTGTGGCGCGCGCAGGGCGTCGATCGCTTCGGCGCTGGTCTCCACCGTGTGCAGGCGCAGATCATGGTGCTGGGTCACCCGCTCGATACGCTGGGCGAGCACCGCATCGCGGGTGATCAGCAAGGCACGCCGCGTGTTGCCGACAGCAGGCAGATCGCCGATCACCTTGAGCAGGGGAATCTCGAACCAGAACGTAGCGCCGCGCCCCACGGTGGAGTGCACGCCGATCCGGCCCTGCATCAGGTCGATGATGCGCTTGCAGATGGCCAGGCCCAGCCCGGTGCCGCCGTACAGGCGCGTGGTGGACGCATCGGCCTGGCTGAAGGACTGGAACAGGCGCGCCTGCAGGGCGTCGTCGATGCCGATCCCGCTGTCGGCGATCTCGAACCGCAGCTGGTGCTGCGCGTTGGTCTCGCCCTGGCGCTGCACGCGCAGCCGGATCTGGCCACGCTCGGTGAACTTGATCGCATTGACCAGCAGGTTGCTCAGCACCTGGCGCAGGCGCACCGGGTCGCCACGGACGGACAGGCGTACCGCCGGGTCGAGTTCGAGCGAGAGCTGCAGGCCTTTCGGATCGGCGGCGCGCTGCATCAACTGCACCAGCCCTTCGAGCAGCTCGCGCAGGTTGAACGTGGTGATCTCCAGGTTCAGGCCCTTGGCCTCGAGCCGGGAGTAATCGAGGATGTCGTCGACGATCCTCAGCAGCTGCTGTGAGCTGGTCGCCGCGGTCTGCAGCATCTGGCGCTGGTCACTGCCGAGCTGGCCGCGCGCGATCAGATCGAGCATCGGCAGGATGCCGTTGAGCGGCGTTCGGATCTCGTGGCTCATGGTGGCCAGGAACTCACCCTTGGCCAGCGCCGCGGCTTCGGCGGCCTGCTTGGCGCTGAGCAGTTCCTGTTCAAGCTGGTTCTGCTGCTGCCGGCGCTGCTGCAGCTGATCGCGCTCGAGCACCAGCGCCTCACTACGCCGCTGCAGCCGCTCCAGCTGGTCCTGCGCGTCACGCCAGCGGCGTACCGCCTGGATGCCGGCGATCAGTGCCACCACGCCGGTGCCGGCGGCAATGTCGATCCACGGCCCATTGGCACCGATGCGCGCCATCACCGCGGCAGTGGCACACAGGGCGGCCGCCGCAGCGCTGATCCACAGCGGGGCCGGGGTGGAGGAGGGAGCTGGCCGTCCGTGGCGTCCCATGCTCAGAGCACCGAGTTCTGGAAGTCGAAGTTCAGTTCGCTGCCGGCGGACTGGACCATGTTGCCCTGGATGAAATCCACTCCGCCGATCCACATCGCGGCCGCTGCCTGCGGGTCTTCAATCTGCTGGCCGATGATG
>DMZT01000315.1:879-9391 GCA_003484865.1 Stenotrophomonas sp. | reverse complement strand
GTAGGAGCCACCGGTGGCGCAGGCCGTCAGGGCGGCAGCAGTCATCAGGGCCAGGGCCACGTTGCGGGTTGCGGGTCGAATCATGAGGTTTCTCCTTGGTTACCGGACGGCGCCGGCGTGCGGGCCGTGAAGAGCATAAACAGCCCAACGCGATGCCGGCATGATGAATGGCACGCTCGGCAGCTCCCTGTTCAGGTAAACGGTTACGGCGAAAGCGACTTTTACGGGACGCCGGTCACGCCCCGCCGGTATGCCGATACGCTGCCAACGCGGCATCCCGACCCTCGCTCAGATCCACCAGCGGCAGGGTCGGATACCCGGGCGCGAGCTCGGCCAGCAGCTGCGGCGATTGCCACGGGGCGAAGCGCGCCTTCACCGGTAGTGCCCCCAGTTCGGGTACCCAGCGCGTGATGTAGCGCGCCTGCGGATCGAACTTCTGCGACTGCGTCACCGGATTGAAGATCCGGAAGTAAGGCGCCGCGTCCGCCCCCGTGCCGGCAACCCATTGCCACCCCATGGTGTTGTTGGCCAGATCCGCGTCGACCAGGGTGTCCCAGAACCAGCGCGCGCCTTCGCGCCAATGCTGGCGCATGTGCTTGCACAGATAGCTGGCGACGATCATGCGCACGCGGTTGTGCATGTAGCCGGTGGCCCACAGCTCGCGCATCCCCGCATCCACGATCGGGATGCCGGTACGGCCCTGCTGCCACGCACGCAGCGCGTCGGCATCGGGCTTGGCCCAGTCGAACTGATCGAAGCGCGGGTTGAGGTTGTGATCCGGGGTCTGCGGGAAGTGATGCAGCAGGTGATACGAAAACTCGCGCCAGCCCAACTCGCGGATGTAGCCGTCGATGTCGGCATCGCGACTGGCGCTGCGCTCGCCCTGCAGACGACGCGCGATCTGCCACGGTGCGATCTCGCCGAAATGCAGATGCGGTGACAGCATCGAGGTGCCCACACGGTCCGGCAGATCACGCTGCTCGCGATACCCGTTGAGTGCACCGTCGATGAAGACGCCCAGCGCCTCGTGCGCGCCCGCCTCGCCCGGTTGCCAGTGGTCCCAGAACTGCCGATCCCACGGAATCGACGGTGCCAGGCCGAGCGTGTCGAGGCTCTCGCCGCTGGCGCTGTGCGCGGGCAGCCGATCCGGCAATCGGGTCGGGGCCGGCAACTGCAGACGGGTCAGCGCATTGCGCCAGAACGGGGTGAACACCTTGTACGGGCCACCCTGCTGGGTCGCCACATCCCACGGTTCGAACATCAGGCTGCCGTTGTGGCTTTCGGCATCGATACCCTGCTCGCGCAGTTCCCGCTTGATCTTCGCATCGCGTGGCTGCGTGGCCGGCTCGTACTTGCGGTTCCAGTACACCGCGACTGCACCGGTCTGCTCGATCAGCTGCTGCAGCTGTGCCTGGCTGTCGCCCTGGCGGAGCACCAGCGAGGAGCCGCGCGCGCGGAGCTCGGCGTCCAGCGCGGTGAGTGAGCGATGCAGCCACGTATCCGATGCAGCGCCCGGGGTCCAGTCGCCCTCCTCCTGCGGCGCATGGATGTAGACCGGCACCGGCACGTGGCCTGCGTCCAAGGCGGCCTGCAGGGCCGGGTTGTCCTGCAACCGCAGATCACGACGAAACCACACCAGCGCTACCGACACGAGACTACCCCGGAAGATTCTTGAGGCAATGATAGCCAGTACAGGTGAAGGGGAGGCAGCGATCGCGCGTGAATGGCCCGCACTGTTCCACATCGCCGCGCTTGACCTCAATCGTGCTTGAGGTTCTATCGTGGCATCACCGTGCTGCGTGCCGGCACCGCCCTCATCTGCTCTTCCGGAGATATCCATGGCCTACACCCTCCCCGCCCTGCCCTACGCCTACGACGCACTCGAACCGCACTTCGATGCACGCACGATGGAAATCCATCATGCCAAACACCACCAGGCCTACATCACCAACCTCAATGCCGCGCTCGCCGATGCCGGGATCCAGAGCACGGATATCGATGCACTGATCGCCGATATCGGCTCTCTGCCCGAGGGGGTGCGCAACGCCGTCCGCAACAACGGCGGCGGACATGCCAATCACAGCCTGTTCTGGACGGTGCTGACCGCCAACGGGAGCACGCCGGAAGGCACGGTGGCTCAGGCGATCGAGCGCGATCTCGGCGGCTACGCCGCGTTCAAGGAGGCCTTCACCAAGGCCGCGCAGAGCCGCTTCGGCAGCGGCTGGGCGTGGTTGACGCTGACCCGCGACGGCACGCTTCTGGTGGAGAGCAGCCCGAACCAGGACAACCCGCTGATGGGCGAGTTCGCCGGCCTTTCCGGTGGCACGCCGATCCTGGGGCTGGATGTGTGGGAACACGCCTACTACCTCAACTACCAGAACCGCCGCCCGGACTACATCGCCGCCTTCTTCGAGCTGATCGACTGGGCCGAAGTGGCGCGCCGTTACCAGGCCGCCGGCGGGCGATGATGGGCGCCGGTACTGCACGGTAGAGACATCGATGGATATCCCCGCACTGCAACGTCTGCTCGAGCGTGGTCGCGACAGTGCCCTGCTCCGCTTCGGCCTGGGCAAGGCCCTGCTCGACGCGGGTGACACCGCGGAGGCGGTCATCCATCTGCAGGGCTGTGTCGCACAGGACCCGCGCTACTCGGCAGGCTGGAAATGGCTGGGTAAAGCACATCTGGCGGCCGGCGATACGGACGCGGCAGCACAGGCGTGGCGCGACGGCAGTACCGTCGCCGAGACCAACGGCGACAAGCAGGCGGCCAAGGAGATGGCCGTGTTCCTGCGGCGACTGCAGAAGGCGAATGCGAGCCGGGTGTGATCGCCCGGCATCGCTACCAGAGCAGACCGTTGTTGTAGAGCGCGATCAGGGTCCACATCAAGGCGATCACCGCGAAGCCGGTGAAATAGGTCCAGTTCTGGTGCGCGGCCGTCCAATCGTCTTTTCCAAAGCGGCCGCCGCTGAAAGCGAACAACGTGGCGCGGCCAATACCGAACACCAGAATCTGCACGATGAACACGACCACGATCCAGTGGATCACGGTCAGTACGCCGCGCTTGATCTCCTCTTCCATGTGCCGCCGCCCCAATCCGTTGGAAAGCCTGACATCGACGATGCGCAGGCGAACAACATTGAGGATAGCGGACGGAACAGTCAATCGCCTTTCGCGCGCCGCTGCTGTGCATCGAAGCGTTGCATGGACGCACGGATCAGCGCCTTGGCCTCGGCGGCATTGCCCCAGCCGTTGAGCTGGACCGGATTGCGACCGGCCGGCAGATCCTTGTAGACCCGGAAGAAGGCTTCGATGCGCTGCCGCTCGATCAGCGGCAGGTCATCCAGATCGCGGATGTTGGCGTAGGTGGGATCGATCTTGTCGGTCGGCACGCCGATGACCTTTTCATCCTGCTCCCCGTCATCGACCATCTTCAGGAAGCCGATCGGGCGGAACCGCACGATCACGCCGGGATGCAGCGGCTCGCGGGTCAACACCAGAGCATCCAGCGGATCGTTGTCGCCAGCCAGGGTGCGTGGCATCGAGCCGTAGTTGGCCGGGTATGCCACAGGCATGGACTGGAAGCGGTCCACATGGACCAGACCGTCTTCCTTGATCTCGTACTTGGTGAAGCTGCCGGCCGGGATCTCCACGGCCAGATGCACTTCGTCCGGCGCGTTCTTCGGCTGCGCGGCGAGGAAGGGGTGCAGGACCGCATTGGCGGCCACGCTGGTACCGGCGAGCAGCAGCAGCGAGGTGGCCAATACGACCAGCCCGAGGGAACGGCGATGGATCATCTCAGTCTCCACGAATGGCCGGGCGCGCCGCAGCGGCCCGGCCGGTCGATCATTCCCAACAACGGTCGGCGCGGCCCTTGAGGGTCTGGGCGCGCGTGCAGTCACGGGGGGCGATGCGTCCCTGCGTCAGTTCGGCTTTCTGTTTGCGGCCATCGGTGCCGCGTGTCAACTCGAAGCCGTCGTACAGGCGGCCGGTGACGGTGCGCGCCTCGTAACGCAGGTGGCTCGGATCGATCTTCAACACCTGGAACAGCTGCGTGTCCTCACCCACCGGTGCCATGGTGGCACGGGCTTCGTCAGACAGCCGGTACTGCTTCGGTCCAGCCACGGTGACCACAAACTGCGGCGTCGCACCCTTCCCTTCGCCACGGCGGCCGTAGGTGTGGTCGTGGCCCTGCAGGACCAGATCGACCTGGTGGCGGCGCACCACGGGCAGCAGCACATCGCGCAGCTCGGTGTTCTCGCGGCCCTCGCGCGGGGAATAGAACGGCTGGTGCAGCAGCACGATGCTCCACGGGTGCGGATTCTCCGCCAGCACGGTGTCCAGCCAGGCGGCCTGCGCCTTGGCGGTGCCCAGATCGAGCGCGGAGGTGCCGTCGAGCACGGCGATGCGCACGCCCTGGTAGTCGAACCAGTAGGTGCTGGTATCCGCGGCGTCCACACCATTACGCGGCAGTGCGAACGTCACCGGCCAATGGCGGCCGAGCACGCGACGCTCCTGCGGGGTGTCTTCAAACTCCTCGAAGTACTCGTGGTTGCCGATCGCCGGGGCCACGGCGGTCTCCTGCGGCAGCCAGCCGGCAGCGGCGAACCACTCGCCCCACTCGCTGTCGTCCTGCCCGTCGCCCCCGCTGACCAGGTCACCGGCGAACAGGCTCAGGCGCGCGTCCGGGGCGGCCTTGATGCCGGCCCGCATCACCCGCGAGACGTGGCTGAGGTTCTTGTTCTGGGTATCACCGAAGTACAACAACGTGAGCGGCTGCTCGGCACGGCCGGCGGTGCGCAGCTGGTTCCATGCACTCCAGGTGTTCTGACCCTGCACGCGCCACAGGTAAAGCGTATCCGGCTGCAGGCCGGTGATGTCGGCACGGTGATGATGGGACGCGCCCAGTTCGGTGGTCAGCGCCTGCGTGGTGGCGGTGATCCGGGTCGGCGTGCCCACATCCGGCGAGTCGCCGGCGGCGACCCACTCCAGCACCGGCGCCTTGACCGAGGTGTCGGTGCGCCACGCAACCGAGAAGCCGCGTGCGGCGTCCTGCGCCGGCGAGGCGACCAGGCGGTCCGGGAAGCCGGTCGCCGCGTAGTGGCGGTTGCCGGCCGGCACCTGGGTGTTGGGCTCGGCACCGGTCTCGGGGCCCTTCTTTGCCGAGGCGCTGCCACTGCACAGCAGCAGCGCCATCGTCAGCGCGGTCAGGGCGGCAGGAACGCGGCTCACGCGCCGCACTCCAGCGGCAGCGACAACTGCTTGGCGATGCTCGCCCAGTCGAAGGCGACCACGCCCTGGTCATCGTGCACGGCATACAGCGCGCCATGCGGGAAACGCGCGGACGGTGCCTGCATCGACCAGATGCCGTCGGTGTTGGCCACCGTGTTGCCCTGGAACGCACCGACATGCTTCAGGCTGTGCCGGTCGAACAGATGGAACACGCTGCGCTGCTTGCCCTGCTCGGTGGTGATCCACCAACCGTCCTTGCCGCAGGTCCGCAGCATCACGCCTTCGGCCTGGGCCTGGAAGGCATCGCGGCCAAACGTGGTGCCACTGAAGCGGCCTTCCAGCGTATAGACCTTGAACTCGCTGGCGTAGGTTTCGTCTTCTTCCGCGATCAGCAGGCGGTCGTTGGCCGGGTCGCCCCAGATCGATTCGACCACCCGCAGCGCGCCAGCTTCGGTGGTGTCACCGATGCTGGCGGTGAGCGCAGCCTGCGCCTTGCCGCCCTGCACGGTGAGCGCGTAACGCCGCACGCGCTTGTCCAGTTCGGCCAGCGGCGGCAGCACGTCGTTGCCCTGCGCGTCTTCGCCGGCGTCGTAGGAATCGGTGACGTACACGTCGTAGCCGTTGCCGAGCTTGTTCACCCACAGCCCGTACGGCTTGCGCAGGTCATCGGCGCCGAACACGCCCAGCGGGCTGAAATCCGGCAGCTGCAGCACCTGCACACGGTGGCTGTCACGCTCCACGATCAGCACCAGGTCATCGACCACGGCAATGCCGTTGGGGCGATCGAACTGACCCGGCGCGGTGCCGAGGCTGCCGACGTCACGCAGCTTCGCCCCGGTCTGCCCGTCGTAGACCACCAGCTTGTCGGTGGCCTTGGCGGTGGCGATCAACCAGACCTGGCCCTCGGGCGTGGTCCAGCTGGCCGGCGAGTCGATGTTGTCGTCCGGGGTCATCGGGGTGAGGAACGCCTCGGCGACCGTGGCCACATCACGTGCCGTGGAGGCGTCGGTGCCGGTCGGTGCGACCCCCGGGGCCGGCGCCGCTGGCTCGGGCGCGGCTGCCGGCTGGCAGGCGGTCAACAGCGCCAGTGCGAGCAGGCTCAGACCATGGGACGCGCGCATCACAGGGCCACCTTCAGGCCGAGGGCGTAGGTGCGGCCGTATTCTTCGTTCTGCAGGGTGCGCGAGCGCACGCCCTGGTACAGCTCCAGCGGCTTGTCGAGCAGGTTCTGGGCTTCGAAGTAGACGCTCACGTTCGAGGTGATCTTGTAGTCCATGCTGAAGTCGAGCTGGGTGTTGGGCGCCACATAGATGTCATAGGCGCGGCTGTCGCCCAGTGAATCCAGGTACTCGCTGCGGTAGACCGCGGCCACGCGGGTGCTGAAGCCGGCCTTTTCATAGCCGATGTGCGCGCTGTACACGTGCTTGGAGGCACGCGGCAGCATGAAGTCGTCGCGCTCGCGGCCGGCCACGCCCGGATCGAAATCCGTATCCAGCCAGGTACCGCTGGCGCCGACCAGCAGACCATCCCAACCGGCCGGCAGGAAGGCGAGCTGCTGCTGCCAGTTGAACTCGGCACCCTTCACCGTGGCCTGGTTGCCGTTGATCACCCGGGTGACCTCGAAGTCCGGATACGCCGGATCGTTGTTGCTCACCGTGTTGACGATGTAGCCGTCGATCGACTTGTGGAACACGCCCAGCGAGACGATGCCGGTGCTGCCGATGTACTTCTCGAGCGAGAGGTCGATGTTCTTTGATTCATACGGATCCAGCTGCGGATTGCCGATCCGGACTTCCTCGTCACCGCGGCTCAGGCCGACCCGCGGCGCCACATCGCCAAACGACGGGCGCGACACGGTCTTGTTGGCGGCCGCACGCAGCACCCAGTCATCACCGGCGTCATAACGCAGGTGCAGGCCGGGCAGCACGTTGGTGTAGCTGCGGCTCACGCTCAACGGGGTGACCGTGAAGCTGCGGCCGTTACCGGCCACCTCGACGCTGTTGCCGGTGGCGCTGAACTGGGTGTTCTCCACACGCACGCCACCGATGATGCGCAGCGCGCCGACATCCCAGGTGCCCATCACGTAGCTGGCGAAGATGTCCTCACTGGCGGTGTAATCCTCTTCCAGCGAGGTCAGCGCATTGCCGCCGGCATCCTGCGGGCGGGCACTGTACTGGCCACCGGACTGCGCCCAGTAGCGGCGCATGGCATCCGAGCTCATGCCCTGGCCGAGGCTGCCGCCGCGGTGATCGGGGGTGGAGGTGGCCCAGTCCGACAGCGCCACGTCCGGACCAACGCGCAGTTCGCGCTCATCGACATCGACGTCGCGGTCGCGCCAGCGGCCGAGCAGGCCGAACTTGATGCTGGAGGCATCGCCATCGAAGCGCACGTTGATCTGCGCACTGCGCTCGCTGTCGTTGACCTGCTTGGGCGACACCACAAAACGATCGAAATCGTAGTTGCCGTTGTCCATCCACTGCGCGCTGGTCAGGGTGTAACGCGGAATGCCACTGTTCTGATCGACGCTGGCGCCGAGGTCATCGCCGTTGTACTCGAAACGCGCCTCCATCTCATCGTTGACACGCTCTTCGGTACGCGTGTAACCGACCTTGTAATCGACCACCGCATTGGTCAGGCGGTTCTCGCCGCCGGCGCTGGTGGTGAAGGTGTTTTCTTTCTTGGTGCGGTAGCGCATGCGCTTCTGGATCGCATCGGCCGGCAGGTCATCGACGCGGTACTGGTTGCTGCCCAGCGCGGTGACGTCACCATCGCCGAAGTTGAAGATGGTGCGCTGGCGGGTTTCGGCATCGTCGAACTGGCTGTACAGCGTGCGCAGGTAATACCGATTGTCGTCATCCGGGTGCCAATCCAGATTGAGGTTCGCACCGATGCGCTTGCGCTCGATCTCGTACTTGCGCTGCTGCAGGCTGGTGGCGAACAGGTCGTCCTCGGCACCGCCGTCGAACTCGCCGTACTCCACTTCGGTGTTGTCCGATTCGAACTTGCGGTTCTGGTAGTTCACCCCCAACGCCACGCCGAAGGTATCGGCGAAGACTTCGCTGTAGTTGATCGCGGCCTTGGGGCTGGTGTTGCCGGAGAGCTGCTGATGGCTGGCTTCGATCTTGCCGCGCAGGTTGCGGCCTTCGCGGTCGAACGCCGAGGCGGACTCGACCAGGATCGCACCGCCGATCGCGTCGCCGGGCATGTCCGGGGTGGGCGATTTGACCACGCGCAGGCGCTCGGTCGAGTCGGAGGGAATCACGTCCAGCGGTGCAGCGCGGC
>DMZT01000315.1:576-740 GCA_003484865.1 Stenotrophomonas sp. | reverse complement strand
ATCCAGCGGTGCAGCGCGGCTGGAATCCTCCGGCGTACCAATCGCGATGCCATCGACGCTGACGCTGTTGAGGTTGGCATCCAGGCCACGGATGACCACGAAGCGCCCCTCGCCCTGGTCACGGGTGACGCTGACGCCCGGCAGGCGCTGCAGCGATTCGGCCA
>DMZT01000315.1:0-261 GCA_003484865.1 Stenotrophomonas sp. | reverse complement strand
CGATGGCGGCGGCACCGGCGGCGGCGCTGCCGGCCACGGTGCTGCCATCGGGCGTATCGGCGGCATGGGCCGACGGGGTGATCACCGCCAGCAACGAAAGGCTGATCGCCAGGCCCAACGGACGCTCCTTCTGCACTGCATTCCCCAATCTGTGTAAAGAATGGGTCAGCACGGTATGTCCGGGAGGTTGCATGAGGATGACACCGGGGACATCGAGCGCGGAGATCGGGGTCTGGGTAGAGCCGAGCCATGCTCGGCTGC